>JANOKY010000698.1:0-2406 GCA_031419635.1 Burkholderiales bacterium
AACACCATGGTCATCTTCATCAACCAGATCCGCATGAAGATCGGCGTGATGTTCGGCAACCCCGAAACCACCACCGGCGGCAATGCGCTGAAGTTCTACGCCTCGGTGCGGCTGGACATCCGCCGCACCGGCAGCATCAAGAAGGCCGAAGAAGTGATCGGCAGCGAAACCAAGGTCAAGGTGGTGAAGAACAAGGTGGCGCCGCCGTTCAAGACCGCCGAGTTCGACATCCTCTACGGCGAAGGCATCAGCCGCCAGGGCGAGATCATCGACATGGGCGTCAACGCCCACATCCTGGAAAAGAGCGGCGCCTGGTACGCCTACAACGGCGAGAAGATCGGCCAGGGCAAGGACAACGCCCGCGAGTTCCTGCGCGAGAACCCCGAGATCGCCTACGAGATCGAGAACAAGGTGCGCGAGTCGATGGGCATCCCGCTGCTGCCCGCAGCCGAAGCCTGAGCCTGGCCTGGGGTGGTGGCCAGCCGTGCCGAGGCCGCCGCAATCACTGAAAGCCCGCGCACTGCAATGGCTGGCCCAGCGCGAACACAGCCGCGTCGAGTTGCGGCGCAAGCTGCTGCGGCTGGCTCGCCAACGCGCGGCAGCCTCACTGGCCGATGAAGGTAGCGGCCTCGACGCCGAGGCTGCGGCAGGCGCGGTTGAACCCGCGGCCGAGGTTGATGCCCTGCTCGACTGGCTGGTGGCCCACCGCTACCTCAGCGACACCCGCTTCGTCGAGTCGCGCGTGAATGCGCGCACGGCCCGCTACGGCAACCTGCGCATCCGCCAGGAGCTGGGCCAGCATGGCGCGGCGCTCGATGCCGCGACGGCCGAGCGCTTGAAGGACAGCGAACTCGCTCGCGCGCAAGCCGTGTGGGCGCGCAAGTACGGCAAAGCCCCGGCCACCGCAGCCGCCGAGCGTGCGCGGCAGATGCGTTTTCTGGCCGGCCGCGGCTTCTCCAACGACGTGATCTGGCGCGTGCTGCGCGGCAGCGAATCGGACACCAACGACGGCAGTTGACGCCGTCAGTTTGGTGCAATGCACCATGCTAAAGTGCTTCGCGCCCCGGGGCCTGCGTGCCCGGCCTTCGACATGCCCGCTCGCACCTGCCCATGAAAATCCACGAATACCAAGGCAAGGAAATCCTGCGCCAGTTCGGCGTGCCGGTGCCGCGCGGCTACCCCGCGTTTTCGGTGCGCGAGGCCAGCGAGGCGGCGCAAAAACTCGGCGGCAGCGTCTGGGTGGTCAAGGCGCAGATTCACGCTGGCGGCCGCGGCAAGGGCGGCGGCGTCAAGCTGGCGCGCTCACTCGCCGAGGTCAGCCAACTGGCCGGCGAAATCCTCGGCATGCAGTTGAAGACCCACCAGACCGGCCCCGCGGGCCAGAAGGTGCGCCGCCTGCTGATCGAAGAAGGCGCCGATATCAAGAAGGAGTATTACGTCGCCGCACTCACCGACCGCGCAACGCAATCGGTGGCGCTGATCGCCAGCAGCGAAGGCGGCATGGACATCGAAGCGGTGGCGCACAGCACGCCCGAGAAGATCATCAAGGTCTACGTCAACCCGCTCGAAGGCTTGAGCGACGCCCAGGCGCAACAACTCGCAGACGGCATTGGCGTGCCTGCCGCCAGCCAGGCCCAGGCGGTGGATGTGTTCAAGAAGCTCTACCGCTGCTACATGGACACCGATGCCAGCCTGGCCGAGATCAACCCGCTGATCCTCGAAGGGTCCAAGAACGGCACGCCGGACAACATCAAGGCACTCGACGCGAAGTTCAACTTCGATGCCAACGCGCTCTACCGCCACCCCGAGATCGTCGCCTACCGCGATCTCGACGAAGAAGACCCGGCCGAGGTCGAGGCCAGCAAGTTCGACTTGAGCTACATCAGCCTGGACGGCAACATCGGCTGCCTCGTCAACGGTGCCGGCCAGGCGATGGCGACGATGGACACCATCAAGCTGTTCGGCGGCGAGCCGGCCAACTTTCTCGACGTCGGCGGCGGGGCCACCGCCGAGAAAGTCACCGAGGCCTTCAAGATCATGCTCGGCAACAAGAACGTGAAGGGCATCCTGGTCAACATCTTCGGCGGCATCATGAAGTGCGACACCATCGCCGAAGGCATCATCGCGGCGTGCAAGGCTGTCAACCTGTCGGTGCCGCTGGTGGTGCGCATGAAGGGCACCAACGAAAACCTGGGCAAGAAGTTGCTGGCGGAGTCGGGCCTGCCGATCATCAGCGCGGACACCATGGCCGAGGCCGCGACAAAGATCGTCGCGGCGGTCAAGTAAAGGAAGCCCGATGTCCATCTTCATCGACAAGAACACCCGCGTCATCACCCAGGGCATCACCGGCAAGACCGGGCAGTACCACACCCGCGGCTGCCGCGACTACGCCAATGGCAAGCACTG
>JANOKY010000699.1:0-2698 GCA_031419635.1 Burkholderiales bacterium
GAAGTACTCGACGGCGTTGTTCGGGAAGAACTCGCGGAACTCGCTGTAGAGCTGCGCGGCCAGGGTCTTGTTCGGCGCGAACACGATCGCCGGCCGACCCAGCCGGGCGATCACATTGGCCATCGTGAAGGTCTTGCCCGACCCGGTGACACCGAGCAGGGTCTGGTAGGCCAGGCCGTCGTTGATGCCTTCGACCAGTTGGTCGATCGCGGTCGGCTGGTCGCCGGCCGGCGGGTACGGCTGGAAGAGTTGGAACGGCGAATTGGGGAAGCTGACGAACACGCCTTCGGCGGCCGGCTCGGCGGTGGCTTGTGCGCTGGTCAGTGCTTCTGCAACAGAGGACATCGAGGACACCTGAAACTTGCCCGATAAAATCGGGACCACCGAGCAGCGTACCGCAACACCACGCTGCGCCCTCGCCCCCTGCTGTGAACTGTCCATCAAGAGTCTTGTCATGAGCCTGTTTTCCGACGTTGAAATGGCCCCGCGCGACCCGATCCTGGGTCTGAACGAACAGTTCAATGCCGACCCCAACCCGAACAAGGTCAACCTCGGCGTGGGCGTCTACACCGACGCAAACGGCAAGCTGCCGCTGCTGGCCTGCGTGGCCGCGGCCGAGCAGCAATGGGTGCAAGCCGCCAAGCCGCGCGGCTATTTGCCGATCGACGGCATTGCCGCCTACGACAGCGCCGTGCAGGGCCTCGTGTTCGGCGCCGACAGCGATGTCGTCAAGTCCCGGCGCGTGGCCACGGTGCAGGCCGTTGGCGGCACCGGCAGCTTGAAGATTGGCGCCGATTTCCTCAAGCGCATAAAGCCCGCCGCCAAGGTGCTGATCAGCGACCCGAGCTGGGAAAACCACCGTGCGCTGTTCACCAATGCCGGCTTCGAGGTCGGCAGCTATCCGTATTACGACGCCCGGGCGCGCGGCATCGACTTCGCCGCCATGCGCGCCGCGCTCGAAGCCGCCGCGCCGGGCATGATCGTCGTGCTGCACGCCTGCTGCCACAACCCGACCGGCTGCGACCTGAGCGCCGCGCAATGGGCCGAAGTGGTGGCTGTCGTCAAAGGCCGCGGCCTGGTGCCGTTCCTCGACATGGCCTACCAGGGCTTCGGTGTGGGGTTGGTCGAAGATGTTGCGGCGGTGGTGCTGTTCGTCGCCAGCGGCCTGGACTTCTTCGTCTCGACCTCGTTTTCGAAGAGCTTTTCGCTCTATGGCGAGCGTGTCGGCGCACTCAGCGTGGTCTGCACCAGCGCCGAAGAAGCAGCTCGCGTGCTGTCGCAAGTGAAGGTCGTGATCCGCACCAACTACTCCAACCCGCCGATCCACGGTGCGCAGATCGTTGCCACCGTGCTCGCCAGCCCGACGCTTCGCGCGCAGTGGGAGCAGGAGCTGGCCGGTATGCGCACGCGCATCAAGGCCATGCGCCAGGCGTTGGTCGAAAAATTGGCGGCCGCGGGCGTCCAGGGCGAGCTGGGATACATCACCCACCAGCAAGGCATGTTCAGCTACTCGGGGCTGAATGCGGCCCAGATGCAGCGCCTGCGCAGCGAGTTCGGCATCTACGGCGTCGATTCGGGCCGCATCTGCGTGGCCGCTCTGAACAACAGCAACATCGGCGCGGTGGCCGCGGCGATCGCCGCGGTAACGTGAGGCTGCGGCTTTGTCGCGCGGGCGACAAAGGCGCGGAAATCGACCCAATTCGCACCTGTTATCGCCCTAGTGAGAGACACCCAACGGGTGCACGATCGGCGCAAGAGATGTATATTTGCTGCACTGCACAAAAGTGCGGCGTGACCTGACCGGAGACGAACGATGCTGTACCAGTTATATGAAACACAGCGTGCGCTGATGGCGCCGTTCTCCGAATTCGCCAGCGCCTCGTCCAAGCTGTACAACCACCCGCTGTCGCCCTTCACGCACACGCCGATGGCGCAGCGGGTGTCGGCCGGCCTGGACCTGATGCACCGGCTGGCCAAGGATTACGAGAAGCCCCAGTTCGACATCCGCACGGCCATCGTCGACGGCGTGGCCGTCGCGGTGCAGGAGCAGGTGGCGATCGCAAAGCCCTTCTGCCGCCTGCTGCGCTTCAAGCGCTTCACCGACGATCCGACCGCACTGACCGACATGAAGACCCAGCCGTCGGTGCTGATCGTGGCGCCCTTGTCGGGCCACCACTCGACCCTGTTGCGCGATACCGTCAAGAGCCTGCTCACCGGCCACAAGGTCTTCATCACCGACTGGACCGATGCACGCATGGTGCCGGCCGACAAGGGCCCGTTCCACCTCGACGACTACGTGGCCTACATGCAGGAGTTCATCCGCCACATCGGCCCCGAGGTGAACGTGATCTCGGTCTGCCAGCCGACCGTGCCGGTGCTGGCCGCGGTGTCGCTGATGGCCAGCCGCGGCGAGTTCACGCCGCGTACGATGATCATGATGGGCGGGCCGATCGACGCGCGCAAGTCGCCCACTGCCGTCAACAACCTGGCGATGAACAAGAGCCACGAATGGTTCGAGCACAACGTGATCTACCGCGTGCCGCAAAACTACCCGGGTGCGACGCGGCGCGTTTATCCCGGCTTCCTGCAGCACACCGGCTTCGTGGCCATGAACCCCGACCGGCACGCGACTTCGCACTACGACTACTTCCTCGACCTGGTGCGCGGCGACGAGGAAAGCGCCGAAAGCCACCGCCAG
>JANOKY010000700.1:0-2934 GCA_031419635.1 Burkholderiales bacterium
GCCTTGCCCATCGCCTTGTTCGCTCCCTTGTTCCCAACGGTAGGTGGTGGCCCACGCCGCATAGCTCTGCTCTGGCAACGGATGCGTCGGCGAGCCCAGAGCCAGCACATAGAGCAGCAGCGCCTCGTCGTAGCCTTCCCAGCGGTACGGGAGGAACCCGCTCTCGGGGTTCCAGCCGTGGGTGACCGTGGCACCGCCGTTTTGCGCCCATTGCCAATCGGCTCGGCGATACAGCGCGTCGCCGAGCGTGCGGATTTCGGCCTCGCCGGCGCTGTCGGCGTCGAAGTACAGGGCGGCCGCCAATGCGCCCGCCAGCAGGAAGGTGCTGTCCACGGTGGACAGTTCGCATTGCCAGGCGCGCCGTCCGGTCTGCATGTCGAGGAAGTGGTAGTAGAAGCCGCGGTAGCCGGTGGCGTCGGGCTCGGGGCCCTGCGGGCTGTTCCAGAAAAAGCGCAGTGTCGCGAGTGTGCGTTCCACTGCGGCGGCGCGGGTCATGAAGCCGCGTTTCACGCTCACCGGGTAGCACGCCAGAGCCAGGCCCGTGGCGGCAATGCTGGCAGGCCAATCGGGAGCCGTCTTGTCGATCACCAGGCCGTTGGCGGGATTCATTTCATGCAGGAAATAGCCGAAGGTCTCGCGCTGCAGATTCTCCAGCACGGCATCGACGGTCGGTTTCATACCGATCATGCTTGCGTCGCGGACGGTCTGTTCGGTGTGCGCGTGGTGAGCCGTCATAGCGTCAGTGCCTTGCGACATGAACGACGAAACCCGCGGGCCAGACCCAGGCCGGTATCAACGGTACCCATCTGAAATCGGGTTGAAGCGCAAAGTTGCTTGCGCCCCAGGGGCGTCCATGTCGAGGCGGGGTGAGTGTTGGTTCGACCATCCATCTGTTCAAGCCCAGGTACGGGCGCACCAATGCGTTGCCCCAGCCGGACTTACCCGGGGCTGCGCCTGCGTTTTTCATCCGCTTCAAACTAGGCGCTTTGCGCTGAACCGTCTGTGCGACAGCGAACGGTGCGGCCGTGGTGCCCCCGCCCTTATGTGCCCACAGAGTGGCCTAGCGCACAGACCGCATTGGTGATCGCATGCACCGTGCAAGCCGCGCCTGCCATCCTGCGCCTGATGCGCATTGAGGGGGAAGCCAGATGCAGCTCGGCATGATCGGATTGGGTCGGATGGGTGCCAGGATGGTGCCGGCGGCGGTCGTCGATCAGGCGCTGGGCGATCTGTTGCCAACGCCAGCACCATGACAGCGCCGCAAGACCCTGTGTTCCTGCTCGACGTGGACAACACATTGCTGGACAACGACCAGGTCATCATGGACTTGCGAACTCACCTCGCGCGCCACCTCGGCAGTGCCAGTGCCGATCGTTACTGGGCGACCTTCGAGGCCTTGCGCAGCGAAATCGGCTACGCCGATTACCTTGGTGCGCTACAGCGCTACCGGCTCGATGCCAAAGACGGGCAAGGCGACGACCCGTGCTTGCTGCAGATGTCGAGCTTCCTCATCGACTACCCGTTCGCGCAGCGCCTCTACCCGCACGCGCTTGACGTCATCGAGCGGCTGAGCACTTTCGGACGCGTGGTGATCCTTTCCGACGGCGACGTGGTGTTTCAGCCGCGCAAGGTTCAGCGCTCGGGCCTCTGGCAGGCTGTTGCCGGCAGGGTGCTGATCTACATCCACAAGGAGCAGATGCTCGACGCGGTTCAACGCCACTACCCGGCGCGGCACTACGTGATGGTCGACGACAAGCTGCGCGTTCTCGCTGCCATGAAGCAGGTTCTGCAGCATCGCTTGACGACCGTCTTCCCGCGCCAGGGGCACTACGCGCTGGATCCGGCCGTTGTGGCCGCCTATCCGACTGCTGACTTCAGCATCGAACGCATCGGTGATCTGCTTGATGCCGACATTCGCGGCTTGCTCGCACCGCAGGAGCCATGATGAACCCCAACACCCGAAAGCTCCACGATCTGGGGCAGCGCCTGTGGCTCGACAACATCACGCGTGAGATGCTGAACAACGGCACCTTGGCGCGCTACATCGCCGAGCTGTCGGTGACTGGTCTGACGTCGAACCCGACGATCTTCGAACATGCGATCGGCAGCGGAGATCTTTACGACGAAGCGATCCAAGAGCTGGCGGCCACAGGTCTGCCATGCGAGGACATCTTCTTCGATCTCGCGCTGCAAGACCTGACGCAAGCCGCTGACCTGTTCCGGCCGATCCACGACGCGAGCGGGGGCATCGACGGCTGGGTCTCGCTGGAAGTCTCGCCGCTGCTCGCGAACGACAGCGCCGGAACCATCCAGGCTGCTGCTCGACTGCACGCGCGAGCCGCGCGTCCGAACCTCTTCATCAAGATCCCCGGTACGCCCGACGGCATTCCGGCGATCGAGCAGTCGATCTTCGACGGCGTGCCGATCAATGTCACCCTGTTGTTCTCGCGCGGGCACTATCTGGCGGCGACGCAAGCGTATGTCCGCGGCATCGAGCGACGCATCAACGCAGGTCTCGATCCGAAAGTCGAGTCGGTCGCCTCACTCTTCGTCAGCCGGTGGGACGTCGCGGTGAAGGAGGACGTTCAGCCGCAACTGCACAACCGCCTCGGCATCGCAATCGCCATGCGAACCTACAAGGCTTATCGCGATCTGCTCGCGTCCGAACGGTGGCAGCTCCTGGCTGCCGCCGGAGCCCGCCCGCAACGCCTGCTCTGGGCCAGCACGGGGACGAAAGACCCTGCCGCACCTGACACGCTCTACGTCGAAGCCCTCGCGGCGGCAGAGACCATCGACACGATTCCGGAAAAGACGCTGCTCGCCTTCGCCGACCATGGCAAGGTGGGCGCGACCTTGCCAGCCGATGGCGGTGACGCTGAAGGCGTGCTCGACGAGTTCAAACGCGAGGGCGTCGACGACGAAGCGCTCGCCGCG
>JANOKY010000701.1:0-6913 GCA_031419635.1 Burkholderiales bacterium
ACGCGCAGGCGGTGCAGGGCCTGCTCGAACATTGGCGCGAAGCCCTGGTGGCGGTGGGCTACCTTGACCCGGCGGCGCCGAAGAAGCTGATGCCGCGGCTGAACCAGGCCCTGAATCGCGCGCGCGTCACCGACGAGGAAGTGCACATCCTGCGTGGCATTGCACGCGTGCTCGCGGCCGGCAAGAAATAGCGCCCGCGCCTACACTGGCGCGTCCCTGTCAAAACCAATGCACCATGTTCAGCCGCCTGCGTGAAGACATCGCCTGCATCCGCGAACGCGACCCCGCCGCGCGTTCGACCTGGGAGGTGCTCACCTGTTACCCGGGCCTGCATGCGCTGGTGCTGCACCGCTGGGCGCACGCTTGCTGGCGTGCCGGGCTGCTGTGGCTGGGCCGCTTCATCTCGCACCTGGCGCGCTTTTTTACCGGCATCGAGATCCACCCCGGCGCCACGATCGGCCGGCGCGTCTTCATCGACCATGGCATGGGCGTGGTGATCGGTGAAACCGCCGAAGTCGGCGACGAGTGCACGATCTACCAGGGCGTCACGCTCGGCGGCACGCGCTTGGAGAAAGGCGCCAAGCGCCACCCCACACTGGGCCGCGGCGTCATCGTCGGCGCCAACTCGCAGGTGCTCGGCGGCTTCACGGTCGGCGACGGCGCGCGCGTCGGCTCGGGTGCGGTGGTGGTCAAGGCCGTGCCGCCCGGCGCCACGGCCGTCGGCAACCCTGCGCGCATCCTGCAAGCCGAAGTCGAAGCCGCGCGAGAAGAATCCGCCTCGCGGATGGGCTTCTCGGCCTACGGCGTGACCCAGGGCGACGACCCCGTCGCGCAGGCGATGAAAGGCCTGATCGACAACGCCGGCGGCCACGAGCACCAGATCGCACTGCTCTGGCAGGCGATCGAAAAACTGTCGCTTCGCTCGCGTGAACTGCCGGGCGAGGAATGCGTGCCGCAGGATGCGCAGACCGGCGAGCATTTCGATGCCGAGCGTTTGAATCGCTTGGTGAAGTAGATGTTTGCTTGCCCGCGTTCCTGCGGTGAGCGTCTGGCGATCTGGCAAACTGCTCGCGCTCTGGGCGGTCCCCAGCTTTCAATCTCAAGGAGACAGACCATGAACGGTGTTGTGATGCGGCTGCTGGTCGCGGTGAGTCTGGCATTCGCGGCAATGGGCGCCAGCGCCCAGGCCGTCGAAGTCGAGGGCGTGAAGCTCGATCCGACGGCGCAGGTGGGCGGCGCGGCGCTGCAACTCAATGGCGCCGGGGTGCGCACGCGCGCCATCTTCAAGGTCTATGTGGCGGGGCTGTATGTGCCGGCGAAGGCCAACAACGCAGCGGCGCTGCTGGCGCAGAAGGGGCCGCGCCGCATGGCCATCACAATGCTGCGCAACGTCGATGCCGACACCTTCTCCGGCGCTTTGACCGAAGGACTGCAGAAGAACCTGAGCGAGGCGCAATTCAGCGGCTTCAAGGCGCAGATCGACTCGCTCAGTGCCAATTTCAAGGCTGCAGGCGAGGCCAAGAAGGGTGACGTGATCCACCTCGAATTCGTGCCCGATGCGGGCACGCGCGTGGTGATCAATGGCAAGCCGAGCGGCGCAGCGATCCCCGGCGAGGACTTCTACACCGCCGTGTTGCGCATCTGGCTGGGTGACAAGCCGGTCGATAGTGACCTGAAGAAGGGTCTGGTCGGTAGTTAATCTACCGGTTGGCTCGCCCGCGGATGCTTTCGCCAGTAGGCGATCACCGCGGGAAGTACAACTTGGCTCAGTTCGCAATCGCGGCCGTCGCCAATCCACCGTCGAATGTGGCGATCGGCACGCGCAATGCCAGAGCCAGGGCCAGGGCCAGGTAGGCGCTGTCGGCGACCTGGCAGTTCAGCTTGATCGCGCGGTCGAACCACTCGCGTGCTGGATTGATCTCGACGCTGAGTTCGAGCGGCACGGCGCCAAGGCGGCTCGGGAACACCTGTGCGTCTGCGCGTGTCGTGCACAGCCGGCAGCCACCTCATTGAAGAAGATCAGCGGCATATGCGCGACGAGTTCGTTGGTGGCGATCTTTTCGAGCAGCCCAGTGGCCAGCCCAAAACGCGTGGCCGAGTCGGGTAGCAGCGCCGCCATGGCGGCGCTGGCGTCGAGGACGATCGCCGCGACGCCGGCCGCCATCAGCGGCGCTCGGCCTTGATGACGGCTGTTGCGCCGAGGCGCTTGCCGATCTTCTGACGCTTGCCCAACGCCACGATGGCACGTACCGCTGCTTCGGCTTCGAGGCCACGGCTACCGACCTGTAGCGTGAACTGCCGGCCGTTTGCGGCGCCAGCGCGCTTGCCGGAGCTGCGGCCGCCGGGCTGCATGAAAGGATCGACGGCTTTCATGCAACCAGTGTAGCGACCTTGGCTGTTGCCGTGCTGCGTTGCCGATCAGCCGCGCGGCGTGGATTGCACCGGCGCCGGCAGCGGCTGCACCGGCTGGGTGCCGGCCGGCGCGCGGGTGACGCGGGTCTTGCCGCCGGTGGTGACCAACACCACCGCGTCGCCGGTAACGAAGTTCTCGCCGGCCTTGGCCTGGATGATGGCGCGGCGTTCGCCGTTGCGCAGTTGCAGCAGGATTTCGACGGCGTCTTCGCGCGTCGCGCTGCGCTCGATGGCATTGCCGACCACGGCGCCGGCCACGGCGCCGAGCACGCCGATGACGGCCTGCTCCTTGCCCGACGAACGCGTCGAGCCGGCGACACCGCCGACGACCGCACCGGTGGCACCGCCGATGCCGCTCTGACTGCCTTCGACCGTGACCGGCCGCACCGACAGCACGGTGGCGTCTTGCACATTGGCCAGGCGCTGGGCGTCGCCGCGTTGCACGACATCGGGGCTGGTGGTGCTGCAGGCGCCGAGCAGGGCGGCTGACGTGGCGATGGCGGCGGCGAGCAGGGTCTTGGTCATCATGGTGGGGCTCCGAAAAAAGTTGGCCTTCGGCCAACGGCTGCGCTGGTGCGTAGGTTGACGGGCCTCGGCGGGCCATGTTCCGCGTTGTGCGGTAAAGAAATGTTGCCGCGTGCTTCAGGCGTGCAGTTCAGCACGCGCGGCGCTTCGATAGCTCAGCGTGAACCGGGCTGGGCGGCTGCGCTATGCGTGCAGGCGCGAGCTGCGCGGCACGCTGGCGAGCAGGAACTCCATCTGGTCGGCCAGGATGCGGCGGCCGCGCAGGATCATGTCTTCGTGCAGGCTGGGTACGTAGGGCGTGTACATCAGGGTCATGCGCGCTTCTTCGGGCAGGCGGTTGCCTTTGCGGCCGTTGCAGCCGCGGCAGGCGGTGATGCAGTTCATCCAGGTGTCGTGGCCGCCGCGAGAGGTCGGCACGATGTGTTCGCGCGTCAGCTCGTCGAAGTCGAAGCGCCCGCCGCAGTAGGCGCAGACCTGGCGGTCGCGCGAGAACAGCTTGTGGTTGGCCAGCGCCGGGGCCTGGCGCCAGGCCCGGCTGGGCACGACGCCGCGCACGGCGATGATCGGGTGCACTTCGATGCGCGACTGGCGGCCCGTCGTGCGCTGGTAGCCGCCGCGCAGCACCCGGAAGGCGTCGCCGAGCGTCCACGCCACACCGTCGCTGGCGTAGATCACCGCCGCTTCCTTGGCGCTGATCCAGGCCTGCGGGCGGCCGGACACATCGAGCTGTAGAACGTCCACGTCAGTGTTGCTCCTGTACCGAAGAGTAAACCAATCGGGGGCGGCGGCTCAATCAGGGGCTGCATCGGGCGCAGCGTCAGCGCGACAAAACATCACGCCGCGAGCACCAAGCCACGCGTGCGCGCCATCAGCCGCACCAGGCCAAGCAGGGCGTCGATGTTCGGCGTGGCCAGGCCCACGCGCTGGCCGATCTCGCGCACAGCGCCGATCAAGGCATCGATTTCGAGCGCGCGGCCGGCCTCGGCGTCGTGCAGCATCGAGGTCTTGAAGCTGCCGAGCTGGCGCGTGACGGCCATCCGCGCTTGGGCGCTCTGCTCGATCGGGCAGCCGATGCGCGCGCCGATGGCCGCGGCCTCGCCCATGGCCGTGGCCATGAAGGCGCACACCAGTTCATCGTCGAGGATCGCGTCGCAGGCCGCGCCGGTGAGGGCGCTGACCGGGTTCATGGTCATGTTGCCCCACAGCTTGAACCAGATGTCGCGGCGGATATCGGCGCTGGCCTCGGCCTGGAAGCCGGCACGGCCGAGAGCGGCCACGATGGCCTCGGCGCGCGGGCTGGCGCCCCCCGCCGGCTCACCGACGATGACGCGCTCGCCGAAGCCATGCCGCACCTCTCCCGGCGCGGTGGTGTGGCAGGTCAGGTGCACCACCGCGCCGAGCGTTTGCGCCAGCGGCAGCGTGGCGGCGATGTGGCCCTGCGGGTCGACGCTGGTCAGCGGCGTGTCGCGAAGAAACCACCAGGGCACGCCGTTCATCGCCGGCAACACCACCGTCTGCGGGCCGATCAGCGGCGCCAGCGCGAGCGCATCGGCGGCCAGTGCGTGGCCCTTCATCGCGATGAGCAGTAGATCGGGCACCGGCAACTCGCGCGCGTCCGCCGCGGTGCGGATGCGCTGCACGCTGCGCTCGCCGTTGATCGAGGTCAACGCCAGGCCACGCTCGCGCACGGCGGCCAAGGTGGCGCCGCGGGCCAGCGCCGAGACTTCATGGCCAGCAGCAGACAGCCGCGCCGCAAACAGCCCGCCGATGGCGCCGAGACCGGCAACGCAGACCTTCATGAACTGGACTCCCTGAAAACAGCCGCTGATCCGGCGATCGTAGGGCCCGTTGGCGGTTCATCGTCGGCTCGGGTTTTCCCGTGACCGAGTAGGCGCGCGTCTCTAGAAAAAGTCTGTTTGCTACCACGCGCCGGTCACACATTTCTGCAAAATAGAACGATCGTTCGATTCCGTGACCAAGGCCAAGCACAACGTGACTGCCGAGACCGACACCCTGGACCGCGCGCCGCGCCGCTCAGCCTTGCAAAAAGGCCAGCAGACCCGTGCCACGATCCTCGATGCCGCGCTCGGCCTGGCCTCGCAGATGGGCCTGGAAGGCCTGTCGATCGGTGCGCTGGCCGAGGTCACGCAGATGAGCAAGTCGGGCGTGTTCGCGCATTTCGGTTCGCGTGAAGAGTTGCAGATCTCCGTCATCCGCGAGTACCACGCCAGGTTCGAGGAAGAGGTCTTCTTCCCCGCCGTGCGCGAGCCGCGCGGCCTGCCGCGGCTGCGCGCGCTGTTCGAGCGCTGGGTCAAGCGGGTTTCGGTGGAACTGGATTCGGGCTGCATCTACATCAGCGGCGCGGTCGAGTTCGACGACCGGCCCGGCCCCGTGCGCGACGCGCTGGCCTCGATGGTGGTGGCCTGGCACGGGGCGCTGGAGCGTGCCATCCACCAAGCGGTCGAAGAAGGCCACCTGGTGGCCGACACCGAGGCCACGCAGATGCTCTTCGAGCTGCACGGCCTGATCCTGGCGCTGCACCACGACGCCCGCTTTCTGCGCCTGCCTGGCGCGCTCGACCGCGCCCAGCGCGCCTTCGAGCATGTGTTGTCGCACTACTTGAGCACCGTAAGCCCGGCGGCCACCCCGCCGACTCAAACGGCCCGCGCTCGCAGCAGTGCGCGTCGCCGCTGAATTCATTGCTGACCGAAAACGGGAGAGTCCACCATGGCCACCTACACTCCGCCGCTGCGCGACATCCAGTTCGTGATGCACGAGTTGCTCGGCGCCGTGCCGCTGTTGAACGAGATCCCGGCGCATGCCGAGCTCGACGCCGAGACCATCAACGCGGTGCTCGAAGAAGGCGGCAAGTTCGCCGCCGAAGTGCTGCTGCCGATCAACCTGAGCGGCGACCGCGAGGGTTGTGTGCTCGACACCGCCACGCATGAAGTGCGCACGCCCACGGGCTTCAAGGCGGCCTACGCCAAGTATGTCGAAGGCGGCTGGCCGTCGCTGTCGACCGACCCGGCCTTTGGTGGCCAGGGCCTGCCGCACCTGGTGAACCAGTGCTTTTTCGAGATGCTCAACGCGGCCAACCAGGCCTGGACCATGTACCCCGGCCTGTCGCACGCGGCCTATGACTGCCTGCACAAGCACGGCACGCCCGCGCAGCAGGCGCAGTACCTGGCCAAGCTGTCGTCGGGCGTATGGACCGGCACGATGTGCCTGACCGAAGCCCATTGCGGCACTGACCTGGGCCTGCTGCGCAGCAAGGCCGAGCCGATTTTGGGTGGTCCTGCCGATGGCAGCTACAAGATCACGGGCGCGAAGATCTTCATCAGCTCGGGCGAGCATGACCTGGCCGAGAACATCATCCACCTGGTGCTGGCACGACTGCCCGATGCGCCCAGCGGCAGCAAGGGCATCTCGCTGTTCGCGGTGCCCAAGTTCAAGGTCAACGCCGATGGCACGCTGGGCGAGCGCAACGCCATCGTCTGCACCGCGCTCGAAGAGAAGATGGGCATCCACGGCAACTCAACCTGCCAGATCAACCTCGACGGCGCCAGCGGCACGCTGGTGGGTGAAGCGAACAAGGGCCTGCCGGCGATGTTCGTGATGATGAATGCGGCGCGCCTGGGCGTGGGCAACCAGTCGCTCGGCCTGACCGAGGTGGCTTACCAAAACGCCGCGGCCTACGCCAAGGACCGCCTGCAGATGCGCAGCCTGTCGGGCACGAAGGCGGCCGAAAAGGCGGCCGACCCGATCATCGTGCACCCCGACGTGCGCAAGATGCTGCTCACCGCGCGGGCCTATGCCGAGGGCGCGCGCGCGCTGTCGATGTACACCGTGCTGCAGCTCGACCGCGAACTCTCGCACCCGGACGAGGCAGTGCGCAAGGAAGCCGCCGACCAGGTGGCCCTGCTCACGCCGATCATCAAGGCCTTCCTGACCGACAACGCCTGGATCGCCACCTCGC
>JANOKY010000702.1:0-7897 GCA_031419635.1 Burkholderiales bacterium
CCGTCGGTGCCGGTGGCCGCACTCGTCGGCTCCGTGCTCTCGCAGGCGTTGTTGTCGTTGATGTCATAGCAGGCGGTCACCCCTTGCAAGGGGCCATCGACCGCGCGGCCCGTGATGTCCACGCTCGCCGACGGAGGGGGCGGCGCCGGAGGTGGCGGCGGGGCGTCGGAGCCGCCACCACCACAGGCAGCGACCAGCGTCGCCGCGACCAGTGCGCTCAAGGCACGCACGCGTGCCAGGGACTCGTTCGATTTCATCGCTACTCCCTCAAGTTGGAATTGGTTTCGTCACGAGCGTAGCGTAGGCCGCTCGGTGAATCCTGGCATCCACAGTACTGATGATGCCCGCGCCCCGTGCACGCTGGGCGAGGTATGTCTGCGTTACGGCGACACTGATAGCGTGCTACACGCCCGCCAGCGTGGCGGTGCGGCGCTGCGGCGGCGCACGAATCCCGGCGAATCGTCGGGCCTCAGCGCACCCCGAGCTTGAAGCCGATCATCGCCCGCAGCTTGTTCGGCAGCACCGGCTTGATCAGCAGGTGGAAGTCGTGCTTGGCGGCTTCGTCTTCATGGCCGCCCAGGCTGCTGCCGGTGATCACGATGGCCGGCAGCGTGTGCCCGAGCCAGCGCGCGCGCAGGGCGGTGAGGGCATCGATGCCGGTGCGGCCTTGCGGCAGGCGGTAGTCGACGATCAGCAGGTCGGGCGCGGCCAGCGTGGTCACGGCCAGCGCCTGTTGCAGGCTGCCGATGTCGTCGAAGGCCTCGACCTCGGCGCCCCAGGTTTGCAGCAGCACCGTCAGGCCTTCGCGCACCGCCGGCTCGTCTTCGACGACGACGATGCGCCGGCCCTGCAAGGTGATGCCCAGGCGCGCTGCGTTGCCCGGCGCCGACGGCGCCAGGCTGCGCGGCTCGCGGCCCAGCGGCACGTCGAGCGTGAACACGGTGCCGTGGCCGGGCCGCGAGCGCACCGTGAGTGGCGCGTCGAGCAGATCGGCCAGGCGTTTGACGATGGCCAGCCCGAGGCCCAGGCCCTTCCTCTGGTGCGGCTCGAGCGGGCGGCTGCTCTGCACCTGGTAGAACTCGTCGAAGATGCGCGGCAAGCTGGCTTCGGAGATGCCGATGCCGCTGTCGCAAACCTGCAACCTGAGCGCACCGTTGTGCGGCCGGCAGGCCACCAGCACACCGCCGTCTTCGCTGTAGCGGATCGCGTTGCTGACGAGGTTGCGCAGGATGCGTTCGAGCAGCAGGCCGTCGGTGTGGGCAAAGCGCTGGCCGCCGTGAAAGCGCAGCGCCAGGCCCTTCTCGAACGCTGCCGGCTCGAAGGTCAGGCGCAGGCGCGCGAACAGGTTCTTCAGGCTGACCGGCACGGGCTGCACCTCGACGCCGCCGCTGTCGATGCGGGTGATGTCGAGCAGCTCGCCGAACAGGCCCTCGAGCGCATCGACGCTCTGGTTGATGCTGTTGACGAGCGAGGCCACCTCGGGGTCGGGCGCGCGTTCGGTCTTGTGACGCAGCGCTTCGGCAAACAGGCCCATCGCGTGCAGCGGCTGGCGCAAGTCATGGCTGGCGGCGGCGAAGAACTGGGTCTTGGCGCGGGTGGCGGCCTCGGCGCTGCGCCGCGCCGCATCGGCCGCGGCTTTCTCGACGCGCAACTGCGCGGCCAACTGTTCGGTGCGCTGCTTCAGGCCAATGGCCTGGCCCAGCGCGCTGCGGTAGGCGCGGCCCAACAGCATCGCCACCACGAAGACCAGGCCGAGCACGGCGGCCAGTTGCCAGTGCCAGGGTTGCGACGTGTCGCTGGCCACCCGGGCAATCGTCGGCAGCAGCACGATGCAGGTGAAGACGATGAACAGGGTGCGTTGCGGCGCCAGCAACTGCACCGAGGCCATCGTGTAGCTGTTGGCAATGACAATCAGCGCGGTGGCGTGGAAGGCCGAGCCGTGGCCCCAGAACAGCCACACCGCCAGCGGCCACATGGCCCCTTGCAGCAGCACCAGCGCGCGCCAACTGCGGCGCCAGCCCAGCAAGGTGGCGCTGTCGCTGTCGCGCGCGGCGCGGTAGCGCAGGTAATGGGCCAGCCGCAGCAGCCACAACGCGACCGCCACCCCGAGCCAGCCGAGCACGTGCGCGGGTGCGGCCAGCGGCCAGAACGCCATCCCGATGAGCACGATGCCGATGACGTTGCCGCCCAGGCTGGCCGGCGCCTGTTCGTACAGCGCGCGCAGGCCGTCGACATGCGGCTCGGCGTGGGCGCTGGCCGACACGCTGCGCGTGTCTACGGCGCCCATCAATGCTGCGACCGCTTCCAGGCCGGCACGCCGCTGGCGCCGGCACGCTGGGTCATCTGGGTCATTTGGCTCACGGCCAGCACCGCCTGGGTGCGCGATGACACGCCCAGCGCGCGCAGCACTGCGGCGACATGGTCCTTGATGGTGTCCACCGACAGGTGCATTTCGCGCGCAATCATCTTGTTGGGCATGCCTTGCAGCAGGTAGGCCAGCACATCGGCCTGGCGCTTGGACAGGCCCATCGCTTCGAGTGACGTCGCAGGCACCCGGTGCGGCGCGCTGCCGGCCGCGCTGGTCATCTCATCGACCTCGTCGATCGGGTGCGGGCGCATCACGTCGGGCACGGTGTCGCCGTCGCCCGGCGGGGCCGGGGGCGCCGGGGCCATGCCCAGCGTCATCGGCGGCACGTAGATCCCGCCCGACATCACCAGCCGCAGGGCCTCGAACAGGGTGTCGTTGCTGGCGCGCTTGGGCACGAAGCCCATCGCGCCGGCGTCGATGGCGCGGATCACGTCGCTGGCCCGGTCCGACGCCGACACCACCACGATCGGCAGCGCCGGGTACAGGCCACGCAGCTCGGCCAGCAGCTCGAAGCCGTCGGCCTCGCCCAGGTGCAGGTCAAGGAGCGCGAGGTCGTAGTCGGGGTCGCGCTTCAAGGCCGCGCGGGCTTCGCGCTCGGTACTCACACCCACCACGGTGACATCGTCACCCAGGCCGCGGATCACCGCCTGCAGCGCCGCCAGGATCAGCGGGTGGTCGTCGATCAACAGAACTTTCATTGCCGCCTCACAGGTACAGCCGGGTCACCAGCTCGGCCACGCAGACCGGCTTGGCGCCGCCTTCGCGCTCGATCGTGGCTTCGACGCTGAGCTGCGCGCCGCCACCCGCCAGGGCGTCGAACGCCAGCAGCTTGAAGCGCGCGCGCACGCGGCTGCCAGCGGCCACCGGCGCCGGAAAGCGCACGCGGTTGAGGCCGTAGTTGACGCCCATGCGCACATCGTCGATCACGTAGGCGGTGTGCAGCAGCGCCGGCAGCAGGCTCAGGGTGAGAAAGCCATGCGCGATCGGCGCGCCGAAGGGGCCGGCGGCCGCGCGCAGCGGATCGATGTGGATCCACTGGCGGTCGTCGGTGGCCTCGGCGAAGGCATCGATGCGGTGCTGTTCGACCGCCAGCCAGTCGCTGTCGGCCAGCGGTTGGCCGACCCGCGCGGCCAGGTCTTGCAGATGCGCAAAGTGCTTCATCGTTGCCCCAGCCAGTCGAGGATCGGTTGCCACTGCGCCAGATCGCGCTCGGCGCGGCTGGGGGCAATGTCCCACAGCGTGGCGCCGCGCGCGGCGAGGTGGACATACAACTGGGTGTCGCGCAGCATGGCCAGCACCGGCACGCCCAGGCCATCGAGGAAGCTGCGCAACTGCTCCAGCGCGATGGTGCCCTCGCGCACCCGCATGCCGACCACGCCAAGCCGCACCTTGTCGCTGCGCTTTTGCGCGCGCAACGCCTGCACGAAGGCATGGCTGGCCTGGATATCGAACAGGCTGGCTTGCAGCGGCACGATCACGCGGTCGGCGATCTTCATCACATCGTCGAGCTTCTTGCCGTGCAAACCTGCCGGCGTATCGAGCACCACATGGGTGGTGCCCTTGGGCGGCCGCACCACGCTGTCGTGGGCCACGTCCCAACTGCGGATCGCCGGCAAGGTGACGGGGCGCAAGACCAGCCACTGGCGCGCCGACTGCTGGCGGTCGACATCGCCGAGCATCACCGGATGCCCGGCCCGCGCCAGCGCCCCGGCCAGGTTGGTGGCGATGGTGCTCTTGCCCACGCCGCCCTTGGGGTTGGCGACGACGATCACCGGCATGAAGTGTCCTCCTGTTGTTTCCCGGTTATGGTAGCGGCGGCCCGCCCTGCGCACCCTAGCGCCAACCCCCACAGTTTGTCGTCCGTGGCTCGCACCGTCGTCCTGTGTGCCCATCCGCACATCGAGCATTCCCGCGTCACGCTGGCCTTGGCCGCTGCGGGCGCGGCCCTGCCCGAGGTCGAAGTGCGCGACCTCTACGCCCTGTACCCCGACTACCTGATCGACGTCGCCGCCGAGCAGGCCGCCCTGGCCGACGCCACGCTGCTGGTCTGGCTGCACCCGGTGCACTGGTACGGCATGACGCCGCTCTTGAAGCTCTGGGCCGACGAGGTGCTGGCCTTCGGCTGGGCCTATGGCCCGGGCGGCACCGCGCTGCGCGGCAAGGACCTGTGGCTGGTGGTGTCGACCGGCGGCAGCGCCGAAGCCTACCGCCCCGACGGCCTGAACCGCTACTTCTTCGACGCCTTCCTGCCGCCCTACGAGCAGACCGCGCAACTGGTCGGCCTGCGCTTCCTGCCGCCACTGGTGCTGCACGGCGCGCACCGCGCCAGCGACGCCGACCTCAAAGCCCATGTGCAGATCTTCGCCTCGCGCCTGGCCAGCTACCCTGACTGGCCCGAGATCGAAGGCCTGCCAGCCTGCGACATGCCCGAGGTACCCGCCACCGACCGGCCGAGCGAAGCACCGTGATGCCCCACCGCCCATCGCGCACCACCGTCCGGCCCCTTCGCCCTGCAAGGGGGAAGGCCGGGATGGGGGTGGAAACTCGGCACGGCAACGTCGCTTGGCACAAGGGCTGGCGGTGGCGCGATATCGACAACTGCCCATGGCCCGCACACACCGGCCCAGAGGGAGAGGGAAAAGACGGCTTCAGGGCGTGAAGCCGATCGTGATGGACGACGGCACGCGGCCGTCGGTGTCGCGCGGCAGGATCTCGGTGCGGTCCAAGGCGCGCAGCACCGCGTCATCCCAATCCTTGTTGCCACTGGACTTGACCAGGCGGCGGCCGATGATGGTGCCGTCGGGTGCGGCGCGCACTTCGACCTCGGCACGCGGGTTACCGGTCACGGTCTCAGTGAGCACGATGTTGGGTTTGACTTTGGCGGCGATGCGGCCGGCATAACTCGCCGACGGACCCGCATCGCGAGCCGCGGTGCCGGTGGCCGTGGGCCCGCCCGTAGCACCAGCCTGCCCGGCGATGCGCTGGAGGTATTCCTGACGCGACTTCTCATTGCGCTCCTGCTCGGCTTTCTCGGCCTTCTCTGTGGCGAGCTTCTTGCGCTGCTCTTCCTGCACCGCCTGCTGGCGTTTCTTCTCGGCCTCGGCCTTGGCTTCGCGGTCGCGTTCCTTCTCGCGCTCGCGTTCGCGTTCGCGTTCGCGCTTGGCCTTCTCGGTCGCGATCTCGGCGTCGCGCGACGGCGCCGGCTCGGCCTTCGGCGCGGGCTTGGGGTCCGGCTTGACTACCGGCTTCACAAGCTGCGGCGGCGGCATCGGCTGCGATGGCGGTGGCACAGCCGCCGGTGCAGCGAACTCGGGCACCGCCGCCCACAGCTCGGCCGTCGCGCCGGTGGGCTCACTCGCGCGCCAGCTCACGCCCAGGGCCAGCGCCACCAGCAGGCCGCCGTGCACCAGCAAGGCCAGCAGCGCGCCTCGGCCCAGGCCCGCGGGGCGCTGCGGGCGCAGTGGGTCGGTGCCGTTGGCAGCGGTGGCCAGGCGCATCACGAGCCCTGCTTCACCGACAGGCCCACGCGTTGCACGCCGGCTTTCTGCAAGCTGTCCATCACCCGCACGACGGCCTCGTACTTGACGCTGCGGTCGGCCGAGATCACCACCGGCGTGGCCGCATTGCCGCCCTGCGCCTGCGTCACGCGTGCGGCCAATTGCGGCAGCGCGAACGCTTGCGCATCGGCCTTGCCGTCGATCTTCAGACGCAGTTTTTCGTCCATGCCGACAATCACCTCGACCACGCTCTGCGGCCGCGCCTTCGAGATCCCGACACTCGGCAGATCGACCACGCCGGTGGTGATCAACGGCGCGGTGACCATGAAGATGATCAGCAGCACCAGCATCACGTCGATGAAGGGCACCATGTTGATCTCGTTCATCGTGCGCCGACGCCGGCCGCCGCCGCGGGCCATCATTTGCGCCACGTCAGGCCACCCCGGCGTTGCGCTTCAGGATGTTGGAGAACTCTTCGATGTAGGTCTCCAACTGGATCGCGATGCGGTCGATGTCGCGGGCAAAGCGGTTGTAGGCGATCACCGCGGGGATCGCGGCGAACAGGCCGATGGCGGTGGCCACCAGCGCCTCGGCGATGCCGGGCGCCACGGTGGCCAGCGTCACCTGCTGCAGATTGGCCAGGCCGACGAAGGCATGCATGATCCCCCACACGGTGCCGAACAGGCCGACGTAGGGGCTGACCGAGCCGACCGAGCCGAGGAAGCTCAAGTGGCTCTCGATCACGTCGAGCTCGCGCTGGAAGCTGGCGCGCATGGCGCGGCGCGCGCCGTCGAGCTGCGCACCGGCATCGTGCTTCTTCTCGCGCAGCTTGAGAAATTCGCGCATGCCGCTGGCGAAGATGCGCTCGATCGGCGCGGTGCGCTGCGTCGCCGGCTTGCCGCTGGCGGCCTGGTACAGCTCACTGAGGTTGCGGCCGGACCAGAAATCGCGCTCGAATTCGTCGTTGCGCACGCGCACCTGCTTCAAGCCGAAGACCTTGCCGAAGATCACCGTCCAACTGATCAGCGAGACGATCATCAGCCCGGCCATCACCAGTTGCACCACGAAACTGGCGTGCAGCACGAGCGTGAAGATCGAAAGGTCCTGGGTCATGGTTGGGTGCTTGTGGACGCCAGCGCGTCGAGGATGGCTTTGGGCAGGCGCCGCGGGCGAAAGCTGTCGGCTTCGACGCAGGCCAGGGTGATGCGGCTGTCGGCCAGCAGGGTGGCGCCGCGCATGGCCGATTGTGCGAGCGTGAGCGTGGCGCGCGCGGCCTCGGCCAGGGCCACGGTGACGGTGAGCTGATCGTCCAGGCGCGCGGGCTGCAGGTAGCGCACGCTGGTATCGGTGACGACGAACATCAGCCCCTGCTCGGCACGCAGGGGCTGCTGGGCAAAGCCGAGCGCGCGCAGCCACTCGGTGCGAGCGCGCTCGAAGAACTTGAGGTAGTTGGCGTAGAACACCACGCCGCCGGCGTCGGTGTCTTCCCAGTAGATGCGCACGGGGTGCGAGAACGAGAACGCGGCGGGAGTCATGCTGCGGGCGATTATGTCGCCCGAGCGTGCGACGGCGTTTACGGTGCGGCGGCGACCCGCTTGTAAACAGGGCCCCACAGCGGGTGGCCGGCTTCGGCGCGCGTCAGCGTGAACTCGGCGTCGGCCTTGCGCGCGGCGCGAAAGGCCTCTTCGCAGGGCTTCAGCCGCTGGCTGCTGCAGTAGATGAAGGCCAGGTGCTTGTGTGCCACCGCGCGGTCCTTGGTGCTGACCAGGCCCGTCGCCAGCGCCTTGTTCAACTCACGCTCAGCGTCGGCGTACTGGCCGTCGTCATAGGCCCGCAGGCCGGCCAGCAGGGCGCGCTCGGCCGGGCGCTGCATCACTTCGGACAAGCCACCAACGGGTGCCACGGCGCAGGCCGTGAGCAGTGCGCAGAGCAGCGCGGTGGCGTGGCCGATCCCGGGCAACGCCATGCGGTTCATGAGCCGAAGCGGTGGCGCAGCGTCACCGGCTTCTCGTCATTCACCGTCACCGTGGTG
>JANOKY010000703.1:0-6206 GCA_031419635.1 Burkholderiales bacterium
TCGATGTCTTCAAGATCGTCACCGCCTTCACGCTGGCACATTCCATCACGCTGTCCTTGGCCACGCTGGGCTTCGTCTCGCTGCCCTCGCGCTGGATCGAGTCGGCCATCGCGGCGTCTGTCGTGCTCGCGGCGCTGAACAACGTCTGGCCGCTGTTCCACCGTCGGCGCTGGATGGTGGCCTTCGGCTTCGGCCTGATCCACGGCTTCGGTTTTGCCAGCGTGCTGGTCGACCTGGGCCTGCCGCGCGAGGCGCTGGCGCTGGCGCTGGTGGGCTTCAACCTCGGCGTCGAAGTCGGGCAACTCGCGATCGTGGCGCTGTTCCTGCCGCTGGCGTTCGCACTGCGGCGCACCGCCTTCTATCGCCGCACGGTGATGCTCGGCGGCTCGCTGCTGATCGCGGCGCTGGCGGGGGTCTGGCTGGTGGAGCGCGTGTTCGTGGTCAAGCTGATCGGGTTCTAGCGTGACGCGGGCGCAACGTCGAAGGCCAGCGTCACGAACCAGCTCACCCATTCGTCGGGCGTTTTGGGCGAGACGCGCAGGTCGACGCCGCGCAGGATCCAGCGGCCGGCCAGCGGCGCGGTGACGCGCACCCGGCCCTCGGCGTCGGTCTTGCGCCAGATGCCCAGGGGGCTCAGGTTGCCGATCAACTCGACCGGCAGGTCGGCGATCGGCGCGCCGTCGCGCAGCACCTGGAACGTGAGTTCGTCGCCAGCGCGGATCGGCCAGCGCGGATTGTCCAGGCGCACATCCATCGCCAGCGGCAATGCGGCGCGCAGCCCTGTGCCGCCGAGTTCGATGCGGGCGAACTTGGTGTAGTTCTCGCGCCAGGACAGGCCGCGCGCCTTCATCGCCGCCCAGGTGGCGCGCAGGGCCGGGCTGGCCTGGATTTCGCGCAGGTAGACCTCGATTTTCTCGGGCGGCACTTCGACGTCGAAGGGCGCCAGTTGGGCCCAGCAGGTCACGGCGTTGCGCGGCGCGTTCAAGGGCTTGGCGCTGCGCACGACCAGGTTCGCGGCCCGGTCTTCGACATGCGCCAGCGGCGCCCCTGACGCGCCCTCACCGCGGCACCCGCTGGCCGCGAGGTACTCGTAGGCCAACGGGAACTCGTAGGTCGGGAATCGCGTGCCGGTGCCGAGCGCAAACACCAGATGGCCGCCGGGCGTGGAGCGCAGCGGTTCGAACCAGGTGTCGTGGGCGCCGGCCGCGCCCGCCGCCGCGATCAACCCCGCGGCAGCGATCCACTTCAAACGCAGCTTCATGCTCGGCCTTACGCGCGCGTGGTCGCGCTGGATGCAAGCGCGCGCTCGAGCGCGTCGATGAACATCCGGGCCACATCGAAGCCGCTCTGCTGCGTGACTTCCTGAAAGCCGGTCGGGCTGGTGACGTTGATTTCGGTCAGGCTGTCGCCGATCACATCCAGCCCCACCAGCAGCAGGCCGCGCGCCGCGAGCACCGGGCCGAGTGCCTCGGCGATCTCGCGGTCGCGCACGGACAGCGGTTGCGCCACGCCCTTGCCGCCCACCGCCAGGTTGCCGCGGATCTCGCTGCCCTGCGGAATGCGCGCCAGCAAAAACGGCACCGGCTCGCCGCCGATGACCAGGATGCGCTTGTCGCCCTCGACGATCTCGGGCAGGTACTTCTGCACCATCACCGAGACGCGGCCATCCTGGTTCAGGGTTTCGATGATGCTGCCCAGGTTCAGGCCATCGGGACCGACGCGGAAGATGCCCATGCCGCCCATGCCGTCGAGCGGCTTCAGGATGATGTCGCGCTGCTCGGCATGGAAGGCGCGGATGGCCTGGGCGTCGCGCGTCACCAGGGTCGGGCCGATGAACTGCGGAAACTCGAGGATGGCGAGTTTTTCCGGGTGCTCGCGCAAGGAGGCCGGCTGGTTGAAAACGCGCGCGCCTTCGCGCTCGGCCTGCGACAGCAAATGCGTGGCGTAGAAGAACTCGCTGTCGAACGGCGGGTCTTTGCGCATCAGCACCGCGCCGGTGTCGGCCAGGGCGAGGTCGCGCGTTTCTTCCACCGTGAACCAGGCGTGCTCATCACGCGTGAGATCGATGCGGCGCGCGCCCTGCGCCGTGACGCGCCCGCCGCGTTGCCACACCAGTTGCGTCACCTCGCAGACCCACAGCGCATGGCCACGGCGCGCAGCCTCGCGCATCATCGCGAAGGTGGTGTCCTTGTAGGTCTTGAACGATTCGAGCGGGTCGGCAACGAAGAGCAGGTTCATGGGCGGCAGGACGGCTGGCGGAGCGCTACTGTTGCACAAGCCGCGCCGCACTGCCGACGCGCCTGCTTCAGCCCTTCAACGCCGCGCGCATGCGCACGCCGATGCCGCTGAGCCGGCCCACTGGTTCGTTGGCGAACACCAACCGCAGGTAACGCGCGGTATCGGGCAGGCCCCAGTTTTCCATCGAGGTGGCGGCGATCCGGGCGTGCTCGAGCAGGGCGCGCGATGCCTCGCCGCCGCTCTGGCCCAGCGGCGCCATGTCGATCAACAGCGACCAGCCGCCCTGCGGCTTGACGACGGCGAAGTCGGCTTGCAGTTCATCCAGCAGCAGGTCGCGACGCGCCTGCCACTGCGCGGTGCAGGCGGCGATGCCATCGTCGTCGGCGAGGATCGCGGCGGTCGCGGCGGGCTGCGCAATGCCCACCGGCGTGACGACGTTGGACAGGCTCACCCGCGCCAGCGCTTCGGACAGCGCCAGCGGACACACCACCCAGCCGACGCGCCAGCCGATCATGCGGTACTCCTTGGACAGGGCGCCGATGGTCACCGTGCGCTCGGCCATGCCCGGCAGCGCGGCGGGGTGCAGATGGGCCACGCCGTCGAACAACAGCCGCTCCATCGCCGCGTCGTAGATCATCCAGGCGTCAGTGGCTACGCAGGCCTCGCAGACGGCGCGCCACTCAGCGGCGTCGAACACGGCGCCGGTGGGCATCGACGGGCTCATCATCAGGAAGGCGCGGATGCGCGGGCCGTGCGCAGCGATCACGCTGCGCAGCGCATCCTGGTCCAGCCGCCAGCCTCGTGCCGTCGGTATCAAAGGTACGAAGCGCGGCACGCCGCCGGCCAGGCGCACGCGGTTGATCAGGCCGACATAGGCCGGGCTGGTCAACAGCACCTCGTCGCCGGGGTCGATGCAGGCCAGCAGGGTGTTGAAGATGCCGCTCAACCCGCCGACACTGATGAAACATTGGCGCCGCCAGTCGTGGGTTTCGGCCGCCAGGCCGGCCAGCCGCGTGACCATGGCGCAGGCGGCGCGGCGCAAGGCGTCATGGCCGAAGAAAGGCAAATAGCTGTTGGCGTCGTCATCGTGCACCGCGCGTTCGGTGGCCGCCAGCGCCTGCGGCGGTGGCAGCAGATCGGTATCGAGGTTTTCCAGCCGCAACACGCGCGGATCGGCGAGCTGGTCGGCCACGTCGCCCATGCGTTCGACGCCGATGTCGGTGAGGGCGGCAACGCGGCGGCTGGCCGTACGCGGTGCGGGTGTGCGTTGTGTGGACATGGCGGCCTGCGTCGGGTGGCGGATGAAACGTGAAATTTATCGCGGTCGGCACCAGCCTGAGGCAGATACGTCCGGTCGCAATCGGATGCGCCTTGTGAGCACCCCGGGGTGCGGCTGGCGCGTTGAATAGCAATGATCAAAACACGGCCAGGAGCCCAACGATGAATTCGACAATCGCCAGCCCGCAAAAACCGATCGCCACCCAGAGCGTCTTCTCCCGTCCCGCAGCCTTGATCGGGGGCGCTGCCGGCTTGGTGGCTCTGACCGCGATCGCGACCACGCTGGCCGTTCGCGCACCCTCGCCGAGTGACGCCGCCAACCGCGCTGTCTCGTCGACGCCGTTGATGGCCCAGGCCCTGAACACCGGCAAGAGCAGCACGCCACCCGAGGCCCCTGCCGATTTTCCCGAGAAGATGGCGCCGCCCGCGGCCGCGAACCCTGTGCCCGCGGCTCCCCGCGCCACCCCCAAGCCGGTGCATGCCCAGCGCGGCAGCGTGCAAGCGGCGCCCAGCCAACACGTTGCCAGCGTGTGCGCCACCTGCGGCAAGGTCGAATCGGTCGCAGCCGTGACGCAAAAGGGCGAAGGCACCGGCCTGGGCGTCGTCGGTGGCGCAGTCGTCGGCGGCCTGCTCGGCCATCAGGTGGGAGGCGGCAGCGGCAAGAACGTCGCCACCGTGCTCGGCGCCGTCGGCGGCGGCATGGCCGGCAACGAAGTCGAGAAGCGCGCCCGCGCAACGACGATGTATCAGGTGCGCGTGCGCATGGACGACGGCAGCGTTCGCACCATCACGCAAGGCAGCGCGCCGGCGGTGGGACAGAAGGTCACGGTCGAAGGATCGACCTTGCGCGCGCGGGCCTAGATCTCCACCTTCGCCCCCAACTCGACGATCCGGTTCGTCGGCAGGTTCAGAAAATCCGCCGCCGCCGCGGCGTTGCGGTGCATCGACGCGAACAGCTTTTCGCGCCACATCGGCATGCCTTCGCCCAGCGTCGGGATGACGATGTCGCGGCTGAGGAAATAGCTGGTCGACATGTCGTCGAGCGGCACGCCGCTGCCTTCGAGCAGCTTCAGCGCCTCGGGCACGTCGGGGTCGTCCTTGAAGCCGAAGTTCAGCGTCACCGCCCAGCAGTCGTGGGCCAGGGCCTCCATTTCGAGGCGCTCCTCGAAGGCGATCCACGGCACTTCGTGGTGGCGCACGCTGACGAACAGGTTGTGTTCGTGCAGCACCTTGTTGTGCTTGAGGTTGTGCATCAGCGCGTTGGGCGTGGCGCCGGCCTCGCTGGCCAGGAACACCGCCGTGCCTTCGACGCGCGTGGGCGGGCTGACGAACACGGCTTCGATGAAATCGGCCAGCGGGATCGCGTCTTCGCGCAGCTTGCGGCTGAGCAGGCGCCGGCCCTGCGTCCAGGTGATCATCAGCACGAACATGCCGATGCCGATGACGATCGGGAACCAGCCGCCGGCCAGCAGCTTGAGCAGGTTCGAGGCGAAGAAGGCCACGTCGATGACGAAGAAGAAGCCGGTGGCCGCGAGGCACAACCACAGCGGGTACTTCCAGCCGTAGCGCACGACGAAGAAGGTCATCACCGTGGTGATGGTCATGTCCAGCGTGACGGCGATGCCGTAGGCCGAGGCCAGGTTGGAGGACGACTTGAACATCACCACCGCCAGCACGATGAAGACGTACAGGCCCCAGTTGACGAAGGGCACGTAGATCTGGCCGGTGTCGCGCTCGGAGGTGTGGTGGATCACCATGCGCGGCAGGATGCCGAGCTGGATGGCCTGCTTGGTGACCGAGAACGCCGCCGAGATCAACGCCTGCGAGGCGATCACGGTGGCCGCGGTGGCCAGAAACACCAGCGGCAGCCGGGCCCAGGCCGGCGCCATCAGGTAGAACGGGTTGCTGACCGCCCCCGGGTTGGCCAGCAGCATCGCGCCCTGGCCAAAATAGTTGATCACCAGCGCCGGCATCACCAGCGCGTACCAGGCGATGCGGATCGGCCGCTTGCCAAAGTGGCCGAGGTCGGCATACAGCGCTTCGCCGCCGGTGACCACCAGCACCACCGCGCCGAGGGCCACGAAGGCCACCAGCGGCTGGTGCATGAAAAAGCCGGCCGCGTAGGCCGGGTTCAGCGCCACCAGCACGCCCGGTTGTTCGGCGATGTGCGGCAGGCCCAGCGCCACTAGCACCACGAACCAAACCAGGGTGATCGGCCCGAACAGCTTGCCGATGCCGCCGGTGCCGAAGCGCTGCGCGGCAAACAGGCCCGTCAGCACCAGCAGGGTCAGCGGAATGACCCATTCGTGCAGCCGCGGTGCGGCGACTTCGAGGCCTTCGATCGCCGACAGCACCGAGATCGCCGGCGTGATCACGCCGTCGCCGTAGAACACCGCGGTGCCGAACAGGCCCACCGTCATCAGCGCGCGGCGCAGCCGCGGCCTGTCGCGCACCGCCACGGTGGCCAGCGCCAGCATTGCGATCAGGCCGCCCTCGCCGTGGTTGTCCGCGCGCAGGATCAGCAGCACGTACTTCAGTGAAATGATGACCGTGATGGTCCAGAACACCAGCGACAGCACGCCCAGGATGTTGTCAGGCGTGGCCGCGACATGGCCGCCGTGGAAGATTTCCTTCAGCGCATACAGCGGGCTGGTGCCGATGTCGCCATAGACGATGCCCAGGGCGGCCAG
>JANOKY010000704.1:0-6384 GCA_031419635.1 Burkholderiales bacterium
CCCCCCGGACGCACGCGGAACCGCTTGGCCGCGCTCTTCTTGGTCTTCATCTTGGGCATTTCACTGCTCCTTTTTTGTGACCCCTGCAGGCGACCGCGGTGGGCGGTGCTTGATTGGCCTGCAACGGCTTCTCTTCACGCGAGGCGGTGACCGGACCAACCCGCGGAATCCTTCAATAACGCTAAGACTTCCTCTTTGGCGCCAGCACCATGATCATCTGGCGCCCTTCCAGCTTGGGCATGTTCTCGACCACCGACACATTGGCCAACTCGTCTCGAATGCGCTCCAGCAGCCTCATGCCGATGTCCTGGTGCGTGATCTCGCGGCCGCGGTAGCGCAATGTCACTTTGCCTTTGTCACCGTCTTCGGCAATGAAGCGGCGCAGGTTGCGCATCTTGATGTTGTAGTCGCCTTCGTCGGTGCCGGGGCGGAACTTGACTTCCTTGATCTCGATGACCTTCTGCTTGCTCTTGGCCTCGGCCGCCTTCTTCTGCTCCTGGTACTTGAACTTGCCGTAATCCATCAGGCGGCACACCGGTGGCACCGCCGTGGCCGAAATCTCAACCACATCGACATCGAGTTCGGTCGCCATCCGCAAGGCTTCCTGGATGCTGACCACGCCCAGCGGCTCGTTTTCGGGGCCGTTCAGGCGCACTTCGGGCGCCATGATTTCGCGGTTGAGACGGTGTTTGCGCTCGGCGTTGGGCGTGCGGCGGTCGAGGAACGTAGCGATGGTGACTACCTTTTCGCGGGCGTGAAGGCAACACGCCCGGACAAAAAACGAAACGCGCCTGGGTCTGCCGTCAGACCTTGGCGTCGATGTCTGCCGCGAGCTTCTGAGCGAAGGTATCGAGGGGCATGACGCCGAGATCCAGGTTGCCCCGGGCGCGCACTGCAACGGTTCCATTTGCCTTCTCCTTGTCGCCTACGACCAGGATGAAAGGAACCTTGTGCATTGAATGCTCGCGGATTTTATACGTGATTTTCTCGTTCCGCACATCGACCTGGACTCTAACTCCTTGTTTTTGAAGCGTTTTCGCGACTTCCCCGGCGTAGCCGGCCTGCCCTTCGGTGATGCTGGCGATCACCACCTGGGTTGGTGCCAGCCAGGCCGGCAGCGCGCCGGCATGCTGTTCGATCAGGATGCCGATGAAGCGCTCGAGGCTGCCGACGATGGCCCGGTGCAGCATCACCGGCGCCCGGCGCTCGCTGGTCTCCGTCACGTACTCTGCCGACAGCCGCTCGGCCATCGAAAAATCGACCTGCATCGTGCCGCACTGCCAGGGCCGGCCGAGGGCGTCTTTCAAGGTGTACTCGATCTTCGGGCCGTAAAAAGCGCCGTCGCCCGGCGCGACGACGAAGTCGCAGCCCGAGCGGCGCAACGATTCCATCAACGCGAACTCGGCCTTGTCCCAGACCGCGTCGGCGCCAATGCGCTGCTCGGGGCGCGTCGCCACCTTGTAGATGATGTCGGCAAAGCCGAAATCTTTGTACACGCGTTGCAGCAGCGCCGTGTAGGCCACGCATTCGTCCAGGATCATGTCTTCGGTGCAGAAGATGTGCCCGTCGTCCTGCGTGAAGCCGCGCACCCGCATGATGCCGTGCAGCCCGCCTGAGGGCTCGTTGCGGTGGCACTGGCCGAATTCGCCATAGCGCAGCGGCAGGTCGCGGTAGCTCTTGATGCCCTGTTTGAAGATCAGGATGTGGCCCGGGCAGTTCATCGGCTTCAAGGCGTAATCGCGCTTCTCCGACTCCGTCGTGAACATGTTGTCGCGGTACTTGTCCCAATGCCCCGTCAACTCCCACAGCGAGCGGTCGAGGATCTGCGGCCCCTTGACCTCCAGGTAGCCGTTGTCGCGGTAGACCGCGCGCATGTACTGCTCGACCTGCTGCCACACCGCCCAGCCCTTGGGGTGCCAGAACACCGTGCCGGGCGAGTGCTCGTCGAGGTGGAACAGGTCGAGCTCGCGGCCGAGTTTGCGGTGGTCGCGCTTCTCGGCCTCCTCCAACATCGTCAGGTACTGCTGCAACTCTTCCTTCGTCGCCCAAGCGGTGCCGTAGATGCGCTGCAACTGCTCGTTGCGGTGGTCGCCGCGCCAATAGGCCCCGGCCACCTTCATCAGCTTGAAGTGCTTGAGCTTGCCCGTGCTCGGCACATGCGGTCCGCGGCACAAGTCTTCGAAGGCGCCTTCGCGGTACAGCGATACGTCTTGATCGGCGGGGATGCCGGCAATGATCTCGGCCTTGTAGTGCTCGCCCTGGGCCTTGAAATGCGCCACCGCCTCGTCGCGCGGCAGCACGCGGCGCTCGACCGTTTCGTCGAGCTTGGCCAGCGCCGCCATCTTGGCTTCGATCGCCACCAGGTCTTCGGGCGTGAACGGGCGCTTGTAGGCGAAGTCGTAATAAAAACCATGCTCGATCACCGGCCCGATCGTCACCTGAGCCTCGGGGAACAGCGACTTCACGGCGTAGGCCAGCAGGTGCGCCGTCGAGTGGCGGATCAGCGCCAGGCCGTCGGCGTCCTTGTCGGTGACGATCGCCAGCGTGGCGTCGGCCTCGATGCGGTGGCTGGTATCGACCAGTTGGCCATTGACGCGGCCACCCAGCGCCGCTTTGGCCAGGCCGGCGCCTATCGACGCAGCCACGTCGGCGACAGTCACCGCGGCAGCAAACTCACGTTTGGAACCGTCGGGCAGTTGAATCGAAATCATGGCGGCAACTCCAAAAAGAAAAAGCGCGGTACACGACCGCGCTTTTCACAAGAGGGGGAAATGAAATGGGCAGACGAGCGCGAGCGACTACACCGTGGTCACGGTGGCCGTAGTTCGCGGTGTCATAACCAGCATGCCTTCCTCGTCCTTGTTTGTCTCGTGTAGCCGCAATTCTAAATCACAGCCGGTAGAGCTGATTGCCCTCGACGCGCACCCGGTCGCCCACACGCAAGTCGCCGATGCTCTTGAAGTCGAAACTGCGCAGACCGCCCTGGTCGAGCTGCACATTCACACGCACGCCTTGTTGGTCGCGGCGCGCATTCTTCTCGACCTCGTTGCCGATCAGCGCGCCGCCCACGGCACCGGCCACCGTGCCGACGTTCTTGCCTGAGTTGCTGTCAGCGAACTGGCGGCCGACCACGGCACCAATGATGCCTCCGACCACCGCGCCGCCTCCCTGCGGCTGATCGCCCGCCGTGCCGACCGCCTCGATGCTGCGCACCACGCCGACGGTCATGGCCGCGCTCGGGGCACCGCTGACAGCCCGACTGGGGCTGTAGACCGGGGCATGGGTCGCCTGCGGCCGGCTGGCGCAAGCCGACAGCAGCGCAAGCACCAGTGCCGGCGCAGCGATGCGGATGATTCGATTCATTCAGGTCTCCTGTTGGGCGGCCGAACGCCGCGACAGGGCAGCAACGCAGGCAGCCACCGATCGGTTGATCGATGGCGCCCGTTTACCTGTGTTTACAAAAAGTCGCGCCCGCCAGGAGGCTTCCTGGCGGGCACGACGAGCTGCGTTGAAGGATCAGCCGCCGACCGGCTCGGGCTCGGTGTCGTCCGGCTTGGGCGGATTGAATGCCTCGACTGCCAACGGCTCGCGGTTGTCGGCCGGCAATGTCGACAGCGTGGCCATGTAGCTGGCCATCGCCGCCGTCGATTGGCTGGCGCTCGCCGGCAACTCGCTCAACGGGTCGGCAGCCACCACGGGCGGGTCGTTGCCACCGCCACCGCACGCCGCCAGCATCGCAGTCAGCGCCACCGTCACCAGGAATTTGTGAGTACGTTTCATGGTGCCCTCCTCACTTCGCGCCCGGCAGCGGTGTGTACAGGTACGGGAAGCCCGGCAGCAGCGGCACCACGGCCTGGTCGACGGCGTCATGCAGCTTGAACGCCGTCGCGCCGAGCGGCACGTTGGCGGGCTTGCAGTTGGCGCCGAAGCCCAGGGCGTTGGTGTCGCCGTTGGCCATGCACAGGCCGCCCATCACCGCCACCAGCGAGATATCGACGACGTCGTCCTTCGGGCGCCGACCGTTCGGGTAACCCGCGTTGTCGTTGCCGCCAGCCAGGATGTTGCCGACGATTCCCAGGCGGTTCTGCTGTGCGAAAGGCACCGCAGGGATCGCCGTGTTCAGGCGCAGCATCTCCGACGCCACCACGTTCTTCGGCTGGTTGACGCCGGCAATGCCGGTCAGGAAGGTCGTGACCAGATCGGTGCGCGGCAGGTTCTTCGGCGCGGTGCCGGGGATGTTCAGGGCAATTTCCAGCAGCGCCGGCAATGTCGGATTCGTCACATAGTCGGCGAACTGACCGTCGTCCTTGGGCTTGCTGCTGTTGAAGCGGTCCTTGTCGGGCAGGCCGATCACCACTTCGTTGACCAGCGGCATGCCCAGGCGCGAAACTTGCGTCCATGCGCCACCGGCGATGCCCGTGGTCTGGTGGCCCTTCTTCGGGTTCGGATTCAGCAGCGAGCCCTGGCGCAGGCTGGCCGTGGTCCAGCCGCCGATCACCGTTTCAGTGCCCTTGGTCAGGCAGCTTTTGTGCACCTCCATCGCCAGCGTCGTGACGTTGGCGTCGTCGATGGTGTTCGGCGCGGCGTTGATCAACGCCGGGTCGGTGATCACCGCCAGCGGCGCGTTGACCAGGTCGAAGATCGTGCCGAGGTTGACGGCGAACGGATCCTTGCGCTGGCCGACGAACAGCTTGGCCGGCATTGCGCAGCCCGGGATGTTGACGTTGTAGATGTGCTTGGCCGCGTAGCCCACGTAGTCGGGGATGGTCTTGGTGCCGATGTTGTCGACCGGCTTGTCGAAGGTGGCGCTGCCGCCCGCGGCGTTGGTGACTGCGGCGCGCTGGCCGCCGCGGCGGTCGCCGCGAACGATGTCGACAGAGAACTGCTCGTTGACAATGAGCGCACCGGCAATCGGGGCACTCACCTGGCCGGCCTGGATCAGCGGGATCGCGACCATCTTGTCGCCGATCGGCAGCGTGATGCCCTTCAGGTTGTTCTTGAAGCGGAACTGGAACGTCAGGTCTTCCTTGGCGTCGCCGTCGTTGTCGATGTGGATCTCGTACAGCGCGTTGGGATCCATCTGGAAGTAGTTCGGGCCGCCGTACGGGGCCTGCAGCGGCTGGTAGTTGGCGATCACGGTGACATAGTCGCCGCGGCCCGCCTCGTAGCTGCCGAACATGTAGAAATCGGTGGCGTCGACCTTGGGTTGGGTGGTGATGTAGGGCGCTTCGCGGTGGCTCGAAGCCAGCGCGGGTTGCAGGGCAAGGCTGGTGAGGGCGGCGCTGGCGGCAGCGGCCAGCGGCAGCAGCCGCAACAGGCGGGAGGTAGATGTCATGGCGTGGTTTCCTGGTGGTTAAGGGAGCTGAGGGACGGTGGCGAATGGCGACCTCGGAGACAAACGCCCTGGGGTCTGCCAGCCCAATACGCGGCACCCGGCCGATCGGATGCACGGTGCGCGGCACAATCGGATGTCGCCATCCAACGCCTGTGATCGCCATGACCGCCACCACCACCATCCGCCGCGCCGACCTGGTCGAAACCGTCGCCGCCGCGCTGCAATACATCAGCTACTACCACCCGGCGGACTACATCGCCCACCTGGCGCGGGCCTACGCGCGCGAGCAGAGCCCCGCCGCCAAGGACGCGATCGCGCAGATCCTCACCAACTCGCGGATGTCCGCCGAAGGCAAGCGGCCGATGTGCCAGGACACCGGCATCGTCAACGTCTTCCTCGACGTCGGCATGGACGTGCGCTGGGAAGGCTTCGCGGGTGTCGGTTCAGGTTCGCTCGAAGACGCCGTCAACGAAGGCGTCAGCCGCGCCTACCTCGACCCCGACAACAAGCTGCGCGGCTCGGTGCTGGCCGACCCGCTGTTCTCGCGCAAGAACACCCAGGACAACACCCCGGCCGTGATCCACACCCGGCTGGTGCCGGGCGGCACCGTCAGCATCAACGTTGCGGCCAAGGGCGGCGGCAGCGAGAACAAGAGCAAGTTCGTGATGCTCAACCCGAGCGACAGCGTGGTCGACTGGGTTCTGAAGACGGTGCCGACGATGGGTGCCGGCTGGTGCCCGCCGGGTATGCTCGGCATCGGTGTCGGCGGCACCGCCGAGAAGGCCATGCTGATGGCCAAGCAAGCGCTGATGGACCCGATCGACATGCACGAGCTGCTCGAGCGCGGCCCGGCCAACCAGACCGAGGAGTTGCGCATCGAGCTCTACACCAAAGTCAACGCGCTGGGCATCGGCGCCCAGGGCCTGGGTGGCCTGACCACCGTGCTCGATGTCAAGATCAACACGTTCCCCACCCACGCCGTCGGCAAGGCCGTGGCCATGATTCCCAATTGCGCCGCCACACGCCACGCGCACGTGGTGATGGACGGG
>JANOKY010000705.1:0-2406 GCA_031419635.1 Burkholderiales bacterium
GATTGCAACGGCCGACTTGCCGGTCTGGCGGTCGCCGATGATCAACTCGCGTTGTCCACGGCCGATCGGCACCATCGAGTCGATCGACTTCAGCCCCGTCTGCAGCGGCTGGCTGACCGACTGGCGTTCGATCACGCCCGGGGCGACCTTCTCGATCACGTCGGTCATCTTGGCGTTGATCGGGCCCTTGCCGTCGATCGGTGCGCCCAGCGCGTTGACGACGCGGCCGATCAGCTCGGGGCCGACCGGCACTTCCAGAATGCGGCCGGTGCACTTGACCGTGTCGCCTTCGGAGATGTGCTCGTACTCGCCCAGGATCACCGCGCCGACCGAGTCGCGCTCGAGGTTGAGCGCCAGGCCATAGGTTGGCTGGCCGTCCTTGGTGGCCGGGAACTCGAGCATCTCGCCGGCCATCGCCTCCGACAGACCGTGCACGCGCACGATGCCGTCGGTGACCGAGACCACGGTGCCCTGGTTCTTGATGTTGGCAGCTGCGCCAAGGCCCTCGATGCGGCTCTTGATCAGCTCGGAAATTTCTGCGGGATTGAGTTGCATGTCTTTGCTCCTGGGGCGGTGTCGCTCAAGCGCTGAGCGCGACCTTCAATTGTTCGAGGCGGGCCTGCACCGAGGTGTCGAGCACCTCGTCGCCGACCACCACGCGGATGCCGCCGATCAGCTCGGGCGCGAGCTGCACGCTGGCGTTGAGCTTGCGGGCGAAGCGCTGCTCGAGCGTGGCCACCACGCCGGACAACTGCGCTTCGTCGATCGGAAAGGCGCTGTAGATCGTGGCATCCGAAACGCCGCTGCGCGAGTTGACGCGGGCCTGGAACTGCGCCGCGATCTCGGGCAGCGCGGCCAGGCGGCCGTTCTCGATCAGCATGCGCAGCAGGTTCTTCGTGCCTTCGCCCTGCGCTCGCCGGGTTGCCGACGACACCAACTCGAAAACCTGTTCGGTGCGGGCCTTCGGGTTGTCGGCAAACTGGCGCAGCGACGCGTCGGCCGCGACCTGGGCCAACTCATTGACCTGTTCGACGACACCAGCCGCATCCTGCGGCAGGGTCGCCTTGAACAAGGCCTCGGCGTAAGGCCGGGCAATGGTGGCCAACTCGGCCATCAGAGTTCCGTCTTCAAGCGGGCCAGAAGGTCCGCATGAACCGCAGGGTTGACTTCCTTGCGCAGGATCGCCTCGGCACCTTTGACGGCCAACGCGGCCACCTGCTCACGCAGCGCCTCTCTGGCCTTCATGGATTCCTGCTCGGCCTCGGCCTTGGCCTGGGCCACGATCTTGGCGCCTTCTTCCGAGGCGCGGCCCTTGGCCTCTTCGACCATCGAGTGCGCCAGGCGCTCGGCGTCGGCCAGGCGCTGCGCGGCGTCGGTGCGGGCGGCGGCGAGCTGTTCTTCGACGCGCTTGTTGGCGGTGCTCAACTCGGCCTTGGCCCGGTCGGCGGCCGACAGGCCTTCGGCGATCTTCTTCGCCCGCGCGTCGAGCGCAGCGGTGATCGGCGGCCAGATGTATTTCATCGTGAACCCGACCAGGATCAGGAACACGATCATCTGCAGGATGAATGTCGCGGTAATACTCATGGGTGCCTTCGGCTAAAGGACGAAAGCCGCCGCCGATGTGGACATCAACGGGCGGCCAAGGCAGCTTGTTACTTCGGCAGGTTGGCCAGTTGGGCCAGGAACGGGTTGGCCGTCGTGAACCACAGCGCGATACCGGTGCCGATGATGAACGAGGCGTCGATCAGGCCGACGAGCAGGAACATCTTGGTCTGCAACTCGCCCATCAGTTCAGGCTGGCGCGCGGCTGATTCGAGGTACTTGCTGCCCATGATGCCGATGCCGATACAGGCACCCATGGCGCCCAGACCGATGATGAGACCTGCGGCAAGCGCGACGAGACCGATGAGTTCCATGATGACTCCTGTTGGAAATTAGTTAGAGGAAAAGGGGAAAAGGGAAGGAGGACGGATCAATGCGAATCGTGGGCCTGGCCCACATAGACCAGGGTCAACATCATGAACACGAACGCTTGCAGCGTGATGATCAGGATGTGGAAGATGGCCCACACGGTGCCTGCCACGATGTGCAGGCCGGCCAGTGCGAAACCGGTGAGCGACAGCGTGAAGGCACCGCCCAACAGCGCGATGAGCAGGAAGATCAGCTCACCGGCATACATGTTGCCGAACAGCCGCATGCCATGCGAAACCGTCTTGGCGACGAACTCGACGATCTGCATCGCGAAGTTGAACGGGTACAGCGCCCAGTGGTTGCCGAACGGCGCTGCGAACAGCTCGTGAATCCAGCCGCCCAGGCCCTTGATCTTGACGTTATAGACCAGGCAAGTGATCAACACCCCTACCGACAGACCCATCGTGATCGACAGGTCCGCCGTCGGCACGACGC
>JANOKY010000706.1:0-2137 GCA_031419635.1 Burkholderiales bacterium
CTGTTCCGCTGCAGAACGATCCTGAATTGCACCGATGTCTGCCCGAAGGGTCTGAATCCCGCGCTGGCCATCGGCAAGATCAAGGAGATGATGGTGCGGCGCAGCGTGTGACAGTGAAAGTGAGCGTGAAGCCTTCGCCAGGGTGCCGCACGAACATTCACGGATGGCTCATAATCCCTCTTATCGGTTCAACCACCTTCGAGCCAGCCAACCCAGCACTGGAGACAAGCGCGTTCGGGTGTAGGCGTCGGCGGCCATCTTGATCGCCTCGGCCTGGGTCGGGTAAGCGTGGATCACGCTGGCCAGCGTGCGCAAGCCGATGCCGGCAACCATGGCCAGCGATATGCCGTTGATCATTTCGCCGGCGTGCCGCGCCACGATCGTGGCGCCCAGAATCGTGTCGGTGCCTTGCCGAACGTGGATCTTGACGAAGCCGTCTTCCTCGCCGTCGGCGATCGCGCGGTCCACCTGGTGCATCGGGACGGTGAAGGTCTTTACCGGGATTTTTCGTTCGCGCGCCTGCTTGACGTACAGGCCCACATGCGCAACTTCCGGGTCGGTGTAGGTACACCAGGGAATCGTCAGGGCACTCATCCGCTTGCGCCCCAGAAATAGCGCGTTCTGAACCACGATGCGGGCCGAGGCATCGGCCGTGTCGGTGAACTTGTGTTCGAGGCAGACATCGCCGGCCGCAAAGATGCGCGGGTTGCTCGTGCGCAGGAAGTCGTCGACTCGAATGCCTGCATCGGCGTCGTACAAGACACCTGCAGTTTCCAGTTCCAGCCCTTGCACCGCCGGCGCGCGGCCGATCCCGGTCAGGATTTGATCGACCGTGACGGTGGAGACGTTGCCGTCGTTGACCAGCTCGATCAGCTTGCGGCCGCCTTCCAGACGAACGTTCACGGCCTTGCTGTTCAGGTGGATCGCGACGCCGTCGCGGGCCAGCGCGTCCGAGACCATCTGTGCGGCGTCGCGCTCTTCCTTCGGCAGGAACAGCGGCTCGCCGTGGGCGATCGAGGTTCGGCTGCCGAAACGGCTGAAGGCCTGCGCCAGCTCGCAGCCCAACGGCCCGCCGCCGATGACGAGCAGGCTCGGCGGCAGTGCCCTCAGGTCGAACACGGTTTCATTGGTCAGGAAGCCCGCGTCGGAAAGGCCCGGAATCTGCGGCAGCATCGGTCGCGATCCGGTCGCGATCAGTGCCTTTCCGAAGCGCAGGCGAACGCCTTCGACATCGACGCAGTCGCGCCCGGTGAAGCGTGCCGTGCCGAAATACACGTCGATGCCTTCGTCGATCAAACGCGTGGCCGAATCGGCCCGGCCGATGCGCGCTCGGATGCGCCGTACCCGGTCCATCACGGCACTGAAATCAACAGCGATCTCGGCCGGCGGCGCGACGCCGAAGTTCGCCGCATTGCGCATGTCCGCGTACAGCCGTGCTGACCGGAGCATCGTCTTCGAGGGCACGCAGCCCTGGTTGAGGCAGTCGCCGCCAAGCCGGTGGCGTTCGATCAACGCCACGCGCGCGCCAAGCGCTGCTGCGGCGCGCGCCGCCACCAGGCCGGCCGGCCCCGCGCCGATGACCAGCAGGTGGTAGGCGCCGCGCGGCGTCGGGTTGCGCCAGCCGGGCGAGAACTCGCCCGCCAACGGCTCAGGCACCTGCGCGCCGCGTGGCGAGGATTGCGCAGTAAGCATTTCAGGCGGCATGAGGGCGGCGCTCGACGGCTACAACCAGCCACCCCGAAAGCCGGCGCGGCGCAACCCGGTTTGGACGTAGGAACAACCCCGGCTCAAGCGCCACAAGAGCCCGGACCGGTAGTTCTCAATCATCAACACGATCAGCCCTTGATCGAGCCCGAACTCACCCTCAGAGAGCCAGCCATCGGGGCCACCCTCTTCAACGGTGGCATTGAAGCCACTGGCCCGCAGAGCTTGGCCAAAACCTTGGCCAAACCCGTTTCCGTTGCCGCCGCCGCGTGTGGCCTGCGCAACCAAGTGACGCGCTGCCGGCAGCGCAATCTCCGGTGCAAAAACCAGCGTCGCCAAGCTCGCTGAGCCGGCGATGGTGCCGTCGTCCGGCCCGTACGGTGCGCCCCGTGCGGCATAGCCGTAAAACGCCTGCCGACGGCCGGCGACCATC
>JANOKY010000707.1:0-8970 GCA_031419635.1 Burkholderiales bacterium
GTCCTTCGCGGAGTCCTTGGCGCTGTCCTTGGCGCTGTCCTTCGCGGAGTCCTTGGCGCTGTCCTTCGCGGAATCCTTGGCCGAGTCTTTCGCCGAGTCCTTGGCGGAGTCCTTGGCGCTGTCTGCCGCGCCCCCTTGCACCTGAGCTGCCGTGCCGCCGCCTGGTGCGCCTACCTTGACGTCGTCGGCTTGTGGTGCCCGATAACGCTCGGCCGGCGCAATCGTGCCGATCACGTCCTTCTCGTTGGTCTTGCCGTCGAGCCCGAACTGGGCCACGACAACCACGGCGGCTGCCGCGATGGCGCCGCCGATCCAGATCTTGCGGCTGCCGAAAGGACTGCGGGTCTGCTGGCTCATGTCAATGCTCCTGAAGAAGGATTGCAAACGGGTGTTGCGGTGGGGGTTCGGGGATGTCGTCGAGACGCCGACGCGAGGTGCTGGGCCAAATACACGCGGCCAGGAAAAAAGTTGGTTCGAGCGGCGCGGATTTTTCGTGGGCGCTTCCACAGCCGCCATCACGGCGGCAACCAGCCCTTCGGGCGGGTGCCGCTTCGGCACGCGGGCGAGCTGGTCGAACAGTTGCTGCAACGCATCGAACTCGGACCGGGCGGCTGGGTCGGCGGCCATCAGCCGCTGCAACTCGTGCGCCTCGGACGTCGTGGCTTCGCCGTCGAGCACGGCGTGCATCAATTCGGTTCGGGTGGATAGGGTCATGTCAGTGCATGCGCAAGTCAGCAAGCAAGGCGCGAAGCCGCTGCCGCGCGTCGAACAGGCGCGATTTCACGGTCTTCTCGTCGATCTCGAGCACTTGCGCGATCTCCAGGTAGCTGCATTCGGAAAAGTGCCGCAGAGTCAGCACCGTCCGGTCTTGGGTGGTCATGTGCATCAGAGCGTCCTGCAGGCGGCGCGAGCGCTCGGTCTGGCCGAGCTGGTGCTCGGGCGTGGCGCTGTGCGGCCCCTCGAATTCGGCGTCGTCGTCGAGTTCGTCTTCGTGGCTCTTGCGCCGCTGCAGATTGAGCGATTCATTGACCGCGATGCGGTAGATCCAGCTGAAGAACTTGTACTGCGGGTCGTAGTCATCGAGTCGCTCCACCACTTTCAGGAACACGGTCTGCGTCACGTCGCTGGCGTCTTCGGCCTTGCGCAAGATCCAGAAGGCAGCGTTGTAGATCGGCTTCTGGTAGCGGATCACCAGTTCGGTGAAGGCTTCCCGGTCGCCGTTGCGGAACCGCTGCAACAACTGGCCATCGTCATCGCTCTGCACAAGTACACGCGGGCGGCTGAAAAGTTGGTCCGGCACTTACGGCGCCGGGGTGATCTCGAAGATCTGGTCGAAACCGGCGTAGCGAAAGATGTCATGCACATGGCGGTTGACGCCCGTCAGTCGAAGCTGCCCGGCGGCCGCCTTCAGGCGCTTCTGCGTTTTCAGCAGCACCCCCAGGCCGGCGCTCGACAGGTAGTCCAGCGCCGTGCAGTCCAGCACCACGCTGCCGCTGACGCCATCGAGAAAGGCCTGCGCAGTGGCTGCTTGCGCGGCGTCCAGACGGCCTTCGATGACGACGGCGCCCTGCGGGCCAAATCCGATCTTCAACATGCGTGTCCCTCCCGCGGCCGTGGCCGCGGCAGGCGCCGCGCTCAGGCCAAGGTTTTGCGGAATGTAACGCGGCTGCGCCGCTGCGTATCTTGGTATTCGTACTCGATCGAATCCACCAGTTGACGCGTCAACTGCACACCCAGCCCGCCGGGCTGGCGCTGCTCGAGCGGCAGGTGGGTATCTGCTGATGGGGCCTTCGTGACATCGAAGTCGGCGACGCCTTCGGCCGTCAGGCAGCCCTCGACGCCCCCCGGAATTGCCCGCAACTCGACCCGGATGTCGGCGCGGCTGTCGCCGTACTTGACGACATTGGTGAACAACTCTTCGAGCGCGAAGTCGACCACTGTCAACAGGCCGCGGTCGATGCCTTCCTGCTCGAAGGCCGCCGCGGTGAAGGCCACCAGCTCGGCCAGCGCGTCGAAGCTCGGCCGGAAGGCCCGGGCCATCGTCACGCGAGCGCCTCGCGCTTGAGCAGCACCAGCGTGATGTCGTCTTCCTGCGCGGTGCCGTGCGAGAACGCCGGCACGGCGGCCAGCAGCCGGGCCGACAGCTCAGCCATCGAGGCCTGGCCATGGTTGCGCACCATCTGCTCGACGCGCTCCTCGCCGAACATCTCGCCGCTCGCATCGTGCTGCTCGTAAATGCCGTCGGACAGCAGCAGCAGCACATCGCCCGGCAGCAGCTCGAGCACCGACGCTGCGCGGCGCGCCGGCAGGTGCATCGCGCCGAGCGGAAAACTCGTCGGCGGGTAGCGGGCGAAGCTGCCGCTCGCCGCCTGGTAGTGCAGGATCGGCCCCTGCCCGGCGCTGACGAAGCGCAGACTGTGCGTGGCCGGATCGAGCAGGCCGATGAAGGCGGTGATGAAGCGGTCGTCGGGCAGGGTGTCGGCGAGTTGGTCGTTGACCTGCGCGAAGGCGGCCTCGAGGTCGGCGCCGAGGCGAAACGCCATCCGCAGCATGGCGTGCATCTGCGTCACCGACAGCGCCGGCGCGATGCCGTGGCCGGTGGCGTCGCCGAGCACGACGAGCAATTGCCCGTCGACGAGCGAGAGGTCGAAGGTGTCGCCCCCCGTCAACTCGGCCGGCTGGAAGCAGCCGTTGGCGTCGTAGCCGGCCAGCACGGGCATGGTCGCGGGCAGGGTGCTCATCTGCACCACGCGGGCCATCTCGAGTTCGGCGCGCATTTTCTCGGTCTCGATCAGCGCCTGGGTCATCCGCACCCGCTGCAGCGCGACGGCGCATTGGGCGGCCAGCGCGGCGGCCAGGGCCTCGTCGGCCGCGTCGAAAACGCCGCCGCTGCGGTTGAGTACCTGCATCACGCCGACCAGCGCGTCGCGGTGGTCAACCAGCGGCAGCGTCAGTGCGCAGCGGGTGCGAAAGCCCGAGCGTTTGTCCACGGCGGGGTCGAAACGCGGGTCAGCGTAGCAGTCGGGCACGTTGATGATCTGGCGGTCGCGGGCGCAGGCGCCGACCAGCCCCAAGCCGACCGGGATGCGCACATCGCTGATGTCGCTCGACACCTTGAGCACCAGCTCGGCCGCACCGGCGTCGTGGAGCCAGACCGAGGCGCGCTCGGCACTGAGCACCTGCCGCGCCGCAGTCGTCACCGTGGTCAGCATCGTGGTCAGGTCGAACGGCGCCGCCAGGCCGCGCGTGACCTCGAGGATCACGCCCATGTCGCGCGCCGACAGCCCGCCTTGCCCGTGTTCGCCCATGGCCAGCGAATGTACAGCCAGCCTTTGGCGCGGCCGCGGGTGGCTTGCGGGTATGGGCGGGTGGCATGTGGCCGATGCCGCCGCTAGACTCGGCCCGGGTTGCCGCGCCGGAGGAGTGTGTTCTCGCCACCGTGCAGGCGCCCCGCCAGTGAGGGCTGGTGACCGTTCTGGCGGCAACGCCCGGGACAAGAACGTCGAAAGAGTGCTGTCCATGCCCAACTCGCAGAGCACACCCAGGGCCACCCGCCGCCGCGCGGCGCAGGCCGGGCTGCGCGCAGGCGTCGAGGCTCAGACGGTCGCCGACCTGGTCGATGCCGGGCAGATCGAACAGGCCATTGCGGCAGCCACGGCCGCGCTCGGCGGCGGCGCGCTCGAACCCGACGTGCGCATGGCCCTGCTGGAGCTGCGTTGCGACTGCCACTTGATGCGCCTGAAACTCGCCGAGGCGATGGCCGACGCCCAGGCCATGGACGCGCTGGCGCGTCGGCACCCCACGCCGCTGCTGCAGGCGCAGGCGGCGTTGTCTATGTCCTTGGCGCAGGAGCGCCAGGGTCAGTACCCGCAGGCATTGCGCTCGGCGCAACGTGCCGAGCGGGCTGCGCGACGTAGCGCTCAGCCCCTGCTCATGGGGCGGGCGCTGGAGCGTCTGAGCGGCGTTCACGGGACCGCTGGAGCCGATCCGGCCGGCGCATTGAAGCAGGCGCAGCAGGCGCTGGCGATCTTCGAATCGCTGGGCGACCTGCGCTGGCAGTCCAGAGCCTGGCAACGGCAGTTCGACGTGCTCAGCACCTTCGGCCGCACGGCCGAGGCCGACCAGGCCTCCGAGCGTGCGCTGTTATTGGCCCGCCAAATCCACTCGCGGCGCGACGAGGGCAACGCGCTCAACACCCTGACCTTCCACCTGTCCGACATGGGGGCCCGCCTGACGCTGTATCGCCAGGCCTTGGCCGCGTACGATGCGAGCGGCACCCTTGCCGGCCGCGCCACCATCATTGGCAATGTGGCCAGCACCTATATGGAGCTGGGCCTGTTTCGCCGCGCGCGGCGCCACATCGGCGAAGCGCTGGCGTTGGCGCGCCGCGCCGGCCATCGCGGCAACACGCTGTTCAACCTCTTCAACCTGTTCGACCTGGAAGTCCAGACAAGAATGCTCGGCGCGGCGCGCGACGTTGCCGCCGAGGCGATTCCGCTGTACCGGTCGCTCGGTGTCACCATCTGGTCAGGGCTGCCCGACGACTTGGCCGGCCGCATCGCAGTGCTGGAAGGGCGCCACGCCGCGGCGGCGCGCCTGCTGGACCAGGCCGCCACGCGATACGGCAGCGAGCTCGGTTTTGCCATGACCGCGCTGGCGCAAGCGGGCCGCGCCCACTTGGTGGCCGGCCACCTGCATAAGGCGCTGGCGACCACGCAGCGCGGTACCGATCTGCACCGCGATGCCGGGCTTACGCCGCAGAACGGCGGCGAGTCGCTGGCGCTGTGGTGGCAGCACAGCCGGGCGCTGCGTGCCAACGGGCGAGAGGCCGAGGCGCGCGAGGCGCTGGCCCAGGCCTTCGCCTTCCTGATGGAAACGGCGCAGGCGCTCAAGGACGAGGGCCTGCGCCGCAACTACGTTGGCAAGCGCGCCGACAACCGCGCCGTGGTGCAGGCCTGGGTGGCCGAGGCGCGGGCGCAGGGCCTGCCACGTGAGCGCGTCGCGGCGCACCTGGCCGGCGAGGCGAGCATGAAGGAGCCGTTCGAGCGCCTGGTCGACACCGGCCTGCGTCTGAACGAGTTGAAGAGCGAGGCCGAGCTGCGCGAGTTCCTGGTCGACGAGGTCACCGAGCTCTCGGGCGCCGATCGCGTGCTGCTGGTGCTGGACACGCCAGAGGGGCCGCAGATCGCGGGCTCGCTCGTGCCGCAGGGCGAGAGCGAGGCCGAACTGCTGCGCGCCGTCACGCCCTGGCTTGCCGACGCCCGGCGCATGCGCAGCGCTGCGCTGCGCCACGGCCCCGAAGGCGCGGACGCGCTCGACCAGCGCAGCTGCCTCATCGTGCCGCTGATCGCGCAGCGCGAGCTGCTGGGCTACCTGTACTGCGACATCGACGGCGCGTTCGGCCGCTTCCACGATGGCGACCGTGACCTGCTGGCGATGCTGGCCGCGCAGGCCGCCGTGGCGCTGGCCAACGTGCGCGCCGCCGAGGCGCTGGAGCGCAAGGTGGCCGAGCGCACCGCCGAGGCGCGAGCGTCGCAGGCTCAGGCCGAGCAGCGCGCCGCCGAGCTGTCGATCATCAACAGCATCCAGCAGGGCATTGCCGGGTCGCTGGACTTCCAGGGCATCGTCGAGCTGGTAGGCGACAAGCTGCGCGAGGTGCTGCGCACGCAAGACATGAGCGTGTGGTGGTACGACGTCGACGCCAGGATCGCACAGTGCCTGTATGTGATCGAGCATGGCACCAAGTTCGCCCTTCCAGCGCCGAGCCCGATGCGCAAAGGCGGCGCGGCCGAGCGCTTGATCGCCAACCGGCAGCCGATGGTCTACAACACCGTGCAGGAGTTGGAATCTCTGGGCGTGGTTCCGGGCAGCGATCAGGCCAAGTCTGCGGTGTGCATGCCGATCATCGCCAACGATCGCGTTCTGGGCGATATCTCGCTCGAAAGTCACGAACGCGAACATGCCTTCGGCGAATCCGAAATCCGCCTGCTGCAAACCGTCGCCTCGGCGATGGGCGTGGCGCTGGAGAACGCCCGCCTGTTCGACGAGACCCAGCGCCTGTTCAAGCAGAGCGAGCAGCGCGCCGCCGAGCTGGCGATCATCAATGCGGTGCAGGAAGCGCTGGCCGGCGAGCTGAACATCCAGGGCATCTACGACGCGGTGGGCGACAAGATCCGCGAGATCTTCGGCAACCGGGATATGGGCATCCGCATCTACGACGCCAAGACGGGGTTGGAGCATTTCCCGTACGTCTATGAAGCGGGGCAGCGGCTCAGCATTCCGTCGGGGCCGCAGCGTGAGAAGGGCTTTTCAGCGCACGTGAGGCGCACGCGCGAGACCCTGGTCATCAATGAGGCGATGGAGCAGGCTATCGTCCGTCATGGCAGCACCTTGATTGCCGGCACGTTGATGGCGAAATCGTCGGTGTACGTGCCGCTGGTCGCCGGCGATCAGGCCCGCGGCCTGATCAACCTGGACGACTACGAACGCGAGCACGCCTTCAGCGACTCCGACGTGCGCCTGCTGCAGACGCTGGCCAACAGCATGAGCGTGGCACTGGAAAACGCCCGCCTGTTCGACGAAACCCAGCGCCTGCTCAAGGTGACCGAGCAACGCGCCGCCGAGCTGGCGGTGATCAACAGCATCCAGCAGGGTATCGCGGGGTCGCTCGACTTCCAGGGCATCGTCAATCTGGTGGGCGACAAGCTGCGCGAGGTGCTCGGTGTTCAGGATTTGAGTATTGATTGGTTCGACCACGAAGCGCGTCGCATCGACGCGCTGTACGTCGTCGAGCATGGCTGCCGGCTGACCCAGCCGCCACGTGAGATGAAGCCGGGTGGCCCGACCGAGATGATGATTGCGACCCGCCAGCCGGAGGTCATCAATACGTACGAAGACGGGATTGCCGCCGGTGGCCCGGCGCCTGGAACCGACCAGTCCAAGTCCAGCGCGCAGGTGCCGATCATCGCCGGTCAGGTGCTGGGCCGCCTCGTTGTCGAGAACCATGATCGTGAGTCCGCGTTCGGGCCGTCCGAGGTGCGTCTGCTACAGACCGTGGCCTCGTCGATGGGTGTGGCGCTGGAAGCGGCCCGCCTGTTCGATGAGACGCAGCGGCTCTTGAAGGAAACCGAGCAGCGCGCCGCCGAACTCGCCATCATCAACAGCGTGCAGCAGGCCCTGGCCGCCGAGCTGAACATGCAGGGCATCTACGACGCGGTGGGCGACAAGATCCGCGAGATCTTCGGCCAATGCGATCTCGACATCCGCATCTTCGATCCGCTAGCTGGCGTGGTGCATTTCCCCTACGTGTACGACCATGGCGAGCGACTCCAGATTGCCAGCCAGCCGCTGACCGACCGCGGCATGGCGGGCCACATCCGTCGTACGCGCGAGACGCTGGTGATCAATGCGAACATGGGCGAGGAGATTGCCAAGTACGGCTCGACCTTGATCCCAGGCACGCAGATGGAGAAGGCGGCCGTGTACGTGCCGCTGGCCTGGGGCGGCGAGGTGCGCGGCATGATCAGCGTCAGCAACTACGAGCGCGAGCAGGCCTTCGCCGAGTCCGACGTGCGCCTGCTGCAAACCGTGGCCGGCAGCATGAGCGTGGCGCTGCAGAACGCCCGGCTGTTCGACGAGATCCAGCGCCGCACGCGCGAGAGCGCGGCGCTGGCCGAGGTCGGCCGTGACATTTCTTCGACCCTGGACCTGCCGACGGTGATGGACCGCATCGCACGCCATGCCAAGGAGCTGCTCGCCGCCGACAACAGCGCGATCTTCCTGCCCGACGTGACCAACGACGCGGGTGTGGCCACCTACCGCGCCATCGTCGCGGTGGGCGAGATAGCCGCGGCGATCCAGGAGTCGGTGATCGAGCCTGGCACCGGCATCATCGGCAGCCTGATTCAAAGTGGCCGCGCGGAGGTCGTCAACAACACCAATGCCGATGCACGCGCGATCCAGATCGCCGGCACCGTGAACCGGCAGGACGAGCGCTTGATGGTCGCGCCGTTGCGTGCCGGCAAGAGGGTGAAGGGCGCGATGGCGGTGTGGCGCACGGCGGGCCAACCGTTCCAGGACAGCGAGCTCGAATTCCTGGTCGGCCTGTCGCTGGCGGCGAGCGTCGCAATGGAGAACGCACGCCTGTTTGCCGAATCGCAGCAGCGCGCGGTCGAACTCGATACGGTGAACACCGTTTCGCAGCAGGTGGCGGGCAAGCTCGACCTGACGGCGCTTCTCGAGCTGGTGGGCGAGCAGGTGCGCACGGTGTTCAAGGCCGACCTGGCCTATGTGGCACTGCTCGACCGCAGCAGCGGCTTGATCCGATTCCCGTACCAGCACGGCGAGGTGCATGAGCCGATGCCGCTGGGCGAGGGGTTGACGAGCCGCATCCTCCAGACCGGCGAGGCGCTGATCCTCAATTCCGACGTCGGCGCGCGCAGCGAGGCGCTGGGTGCCAGGCTGGTCGGCATCCAGGCGGCTTCGTACCTGGGCGTGCCGATCCTGGTCGAGGGCCAGAGCGAAGGCGTGATCAGTGTGCAGAGCATGCATCGCGAAGGCGCCTATGACGCAGACGACCAGCGCCTGCTGTCGACGATCGCTGCCAATGTGGGTGTGGCGCTGCGCAACGCGCGCCTGTTTACCGAGGCCCAGGAGGCGCGCGCCGCCGCTGAATCCGCCAACGAGGCCAAGAGTTCGTTCCTGGCCACGATGAGCCACGAGATACGCACGCCGATGAATGCCGTGATCGGCATGAGCGGCCTCTTGCTCGACACGGCATTGAACGACGAGCAGCGCGACTACGCCGGCACCATCCGCGACAGCGGCGATGCGCTGCTGACGATCATCAACGACATCCTGGACTTCTCCAAGATCGAAGCCGGGCGGATGGACATCGAAGCCCACCCGTTCGACCTGCGCGAGTGCGTCGAGGCGGCGCTGGACCTGATCAGCACGCGCGCGGCCGAGAAG
>JANOKY010000708.1:0-3997 GCA_031419635.1 Burkholderiales bacterium
CATCAAGCCGACCGCCCTGTGCCTGAACATCCTGGTGGCCGGCATCGCCAGTTGGCATTTCCTGCGCGCGAGGCATTTCGTCTGGCGCACTTTCTGGCCATTCGCCGCGCTCGCGGTGCCGCTGGCCTTTGTCGGTGGGCATGTCGCGCTGCCGGCGCAGGCCTTCAAGCTGCTGCTCGGCTTAGTGCTGCTGGTGGCCGCGGCGCGGTTCGTGGTTGGCTCGCGCGAAGACCCGGCGTGCACCGAGCCGCCGCTGGTGCCGGCGCTGGCATCGGGCGCCGTGATCGGCCTGTTGTCGGGCCTCACCGGCACGGGCGGCGGCATCTTTCTCACGCCCTTGCTGCTGCACCTGCACTGGGCCCGGGCCAAGCAGGCGGCGGCCGTGTCGGCGTTGTTCATCCTGCTCAATTCGGTGGCCGGGCTGGCGGGCAACCTTGCCAGCACGCGGCAACTGCCGGGCGATATCCTGCCGTTGCTGGCCGCGGCAGCGGTCGGCGGTTTCATCGGCTCGTACCTCGGCAGCCGGCGCCTCGCACCGGCCTGGATCAAACGCTTGCTGGCCGCGGTGCTGCTGATTGCCGGGTTGAAATTGATCTTCACCTGAGGCGGGCGCCGTCGGCTGAAACAATCGGGAACCGCGCGCGGCCCCGCCGCGATAGCATGGCCTTGCATCACCACCACCGCCTGGAGCCGCCATGACCGCCACCAAGACCTTCCTCGCTGCCGCTGTCTTGCTGGGCCTGGCGAGCGCCGCGCCGTCGATGGCCGCCAGCTCCGCCTCGTCGGCCGCTTCGGACAGCCTCACCGCCTCAGTAGGCAGCGTGACCGGGTCGTTCGGCAAGTCGAGCGACAGCTCTTCGACGACGGCCACCGCTGCCAACGGCGACTACAAGATCATCGACCTGGCCGCCGCGCCCGAGCGCCAGGGCATGCTGCGGCTGAAGCTGCAGGCCGTTGCGGCAGCCCGTGGCGCCGACAGCGAATTCTTCCTCTACGTGCCGCAAGCGGTGGCCGAGCAGGCCCGACTGGCGCAGGGCGCCGTCGTGACGGCGCGCCCGCGGCCCTATGGCACCGAGTTCGCGTACGGCGCCGACGGCGCGACGCCACAAGCCTTCTACCTGGTGCTGGCCGACGACTGGTACCGCGAGCTGCAAACCAAGGCCGTGCAGCTTTGAGCTGATGCGCGCGATGCGGCGCCTGGCCAAGGGCTGGGCGCTGGCTCTGTGTCTGGGCCTGTCGCCATGGGCCGCCTGCCAGGCCAGCGCCATGCGCTACTGCGACCAGCCGGCGCCGCTGAGTGCCGAGCAGAAGGACCAGTTGCTGCGCTTCGGCGCCGTCATCAAAGGCGCGCTCGAAGACTCCGGCCAGGGCCTGGCGCTGATCGCGCGCTCCGGGCTGGATCTGGGCCGCTTCGGCATGCGCTACTCGCATGCGGGCGTGAGCGTGAAGGCCGGCCTGGACACCGCCTGGTCGGTGCGGCAGCTCTACTTTGCCTGCGACGAGAACAAACCGCGCGTGTTCGACCAGGGCATGGCCGGCTTCCTGCTCGGGTTGGACGACCCCGCGGTGGGCTATGTCTCCGTGGTCTTGCTGCCCGCGGCCGAGGCCGCGGCATTGGAACGTGGCGTGCTCGACAAGCGGCGGGCGCTGCAAGCCCTGGGCCCCAGCTACAGCGCCAATGCCTACCCGTTCAGCCTGCGCTACCAGAACTGCAACCAGTGGCTGGTGGAAATGCTCGCCGCCGCCTGGGGCCAGCTCGATAGCGCGGCCGACGGCGATGCGCTGCGCGCCCAGGCCCAGCGCTGGTTGATGAGCCAGGGTTATCGGCCCAGCGTCTTCGAGATCGGCTTTCGCCCGCTGATGTGGCTGGGTCGCTTCGTCCCCTGGCTGCACGACGACGACCACCCGAGTGCTGACCTCGAACAGGCGCTCTACCGCGTCAGCATGCCGGCCTCGATCGAAGCCTTCGTGCAGGCCACGGTGCCGGGCGCGCAGCGCATCGAGTTCTGCCACGCCGGGCCGCGCGTCGTGATTCACCGCGGCTGGGATGCGATCGCCGCGGGCTGCCGGCCCGGCGAACACGACACCGTCGTCACTCTGGAATAGGGTCTGTCCGCACGCGCCGCGTGGGGCTCGGCGGGTAGCATCGACGGAAGCATGAGCCCGCCGGGCCGCCCCAAGGGCGAATACCGGAGGGCAGAGCCCGAAGGTACCCTGATGAACCGCCTCGATTTCTGTCGCACCCTGGCCGCCGACGCCGGCCGCATGGCGCACCGCGCCTTCGGCTCGCCGTCGATTTCGCTCAAGGGCCGGCACGACGAAGTGACGGCGATGGACCGCGAGGTCGAGCGCTTCATCCGCGCGGCGATTGGCCAAGCCTTCCCCGACGACGCCGTGCTCGGCGAAGAAGACGGCGCCAGCGAAGGCCTGGCCGCGGCCGAGCGGGTCTGGATCATCGACCCGATCGACGGCACCGCGAACTACGCACGATCGATCGCGCATTACTGCGTCTCGATCGGCTATGTGGAGCGCGGCGTGCCGACGGTCGGCGCGCTGCACGACCCGAGCCACGAGCGGCTGTACCACGCCGAGCGCGGCGGCGGGGCTTGGATGAGCGAAGGCAATGTCGCCGCCAAGCGGCTGGCCGTCAGCCCTGTTGCCACGCTCGACGCGGCCACCGTCGAATGCGGCTGGTCCTTGCGCCGCCCCCAGGCCGACTACCTGGCGATGGTCAAGGCCGTGCTCGACGCCGGCTGTGCCTTTCGCCGCGCCGGATCGGGTGCACTGGGCCTGGCCGACGTGGCGGCCGGCCGCACCGAAGGCTATGGCGAGCTGCACATCAACTCATGGGACTGCGCCGCGGGCCTGCTGCTCGTCACCGAAGCCGGCGGGCGCTGCAACGATTTCTTTGCCGGCAGTGGTTTGCTCGAAGGCAACCCGCTGCTGGCCACCAACCACACCCTCGGCAACGCCCTCGCCGCGGTGGTCGGCATCCCTCTGCACCATCCTTGAAGGAAACGACGATGAACAAGCTTTTGATCAAAGGCCTGTCGATGCTGACGCTGCTGGCGGCGGCGCTGCCCGCCGCCGCGCAGGGCGAAGTGGTGGTCTATTGCAGCGTGCAGGAAGAGTGGTGCCGGCCGATGGTGGCGGCGTTCGAGAAGGCCACCGGCATCAAGGTGCTGATGACGCGCAAGAGCTCGGGCGAGTTCTATGCACAGATCAAGGCCGAGGCCGCCAATCCGAAGGGCGATATCTGGTGGGGCGGCACCGGCGATCCGCATCTGCAGGCGGCCGAAGAGTTGCTCACCGACCCCTATGTATCGCCGCGCCTGGACGAGCTGCAGGACTGGGCCGTGCGCCAGGCCAAGGCCGCCAAGTTCCGCACCGTCGGCATCTATGCCGGTGCGCTGGGCTACAGCTACAACACCGTCGAGCTGGCCAAGCGCAAATTGCCCGAACCCAAGTGCTGGGCCGACCTGGCCAAGCCGATCTACAAAGACGATGTGCAGGTGGCGAATCCGAATTCGTCGGGCACCTCGTACACCATGCTCGCCACCCTGGTGCAGATCATGGGTGAGCCCAAAGCCTTCGAGTTCATGAAGGCCCTGCACAAGAATATCAACCAGTACACCAAGAGCGGCGCGGCACCGGCGCGCGCGGCGGCCACCGGCGAGAGCCTGATCGGCATCACCTTCCAGCACGACGCGGTGACGCAGGCGGTGGGCGGCGCGCCGGTGAAGATCGTCTCGCCCTGCGAAGGCACCGGCTACGAGATCGGCTCGATGAGCATCATCAAGGGCGCGAAGAACCTGGCCAATGCGCGCAAGTGGTACGACTGGGCGCTCTCGCCCGAAGCGCAGGGCCTGGCGGCGGGCGTCAAGAGCTTCCAGGTGCCGTCGAACAAGAAAGCCCTGGTGCCGGCGCAGGCGCCCAAGCTCGGCGCCATCAAGCTGATCGACTACGACTTCGCCAAGTACGGCTCGTCGGCCGAGCG
>JANOKY010000709.1:0-2161 GCA_031419635.1 Burkholderiales bacterium
CTGGCCGCCCGGCAGCAGGCCAAGCTCGAAGCCGCTGACGGCGAAGCCGACATAAAACGGCTGATCGAAGTACCGCGGCTGGCCGAGCATCTCGGCGTACCAGCGCTTGGCGGCGACGAGATCGGCAACCGGGTAGATGGCAGTGCGCAGGCCCAGAATCATGGTGTGTCCTTCGATGCGTGTTGCACGAAGCCGCTGCGTTGGCGCAGGCGTTCGACATACGCCGCCACCGCCGGCAGCGCCGGCCGCTGGTCCGTGCGAAAGGGCGTCATCAACCAGCGGTGGGCCGACAGCCCGAGCACGACATCGGCCAGCGTGAACACCGGCCCAGTGGCCCAGGCGCCGGTGTGCGCGAGTTGCGCGTCGAGGATCTGCATGTGCCGGTTCCAGTTGTGCCGGCTGGCCTGAAGGGCTGCGGCATCGGTGTGCGCCGTGCTCTTGCGCACCAGGGCCATGAAGGCGTAGCGCCAGGCGTTGTTCAGCTCGCCGGCCTGCCAGTCCATCCACTGCTCGACGCGGGCGCGCGCCTGCGCATCCACCGGCAACAGGTCGATGCGGCCGTGCTGGGCGGCCAGGTAGCGGCAGATGGTGTTCGACTCCCAGAGCACGAAGCCGTCATCGTCGATCACCGGAACCAGCGCATTCGGGTTCTTCGCCAGGAAGGCGGGGGACTGCGTCGAGGCAAAGCCCAGGCCCCAGTCTTCGCGCGCGTAAGTCAGGCCGATTTCGTCGCAGGCCCAGAGCACCTTGCGCACATTGATCGACGAGTGGCGGCCGAGGATTTGCAGCATGGTATGCGGCCTCTCAGGCGCTCAGCCCAGCTCGCGCCGGTAGACGATGAAGCCCGACTTCGCCGCCACCTGGTCGTACAGGCGCATGGCCGTTGTGTTGGTCTGGTGCGTCTGCCAGTACACGCTGCCGGCACCCCCAGCCTTGGCGCGCTCGCCCACGGCCTCGATCAGCGCCCGGCCCACGCCGCGGCCGCGCGCCGCCTCGGCGGTGTACAGGTCTTGCAGGTAGCAGTTGGGGCCGAGCCGGGTGGTGCTGCGGTGGAACAGGTAATGCGTCAGGCCGACGAGTTGCTCGCCTTGCTGCGCCACCAGCGCGTGCACCGGCTCGTAGCCGTCGAACAAGCGCGACCAGGTGCTGCGCGTGATTTCGTCGGCCAAGGCCATCGCACCCGCGCGGCCGTAGAAGGCGTTGTAGCCGTGCCAGAGCGGCAGCCATTGGGCCCAGTCTGGCGGCTGCACGGGGCGGATCACGAGCGGGGAGTCCATGCGCGGATCATAAGCAAGGGCCAGCCCCGAGGCGCGACGAGGCGCACGCCGCTACAGTGGCCGATCGCTTCGGAGACGCCGCCATGCAACGCCGCCACTTCACCTTCTACAGCGCCGCCGTGCTGACGCTGCCGACCCTGGCGCGCAGCCAGGCGATCGAAAAACCCAAGACCACCATCGCGGTCGGCGGCAAGAACCTGCTGTACTACCTGCCGCTGACGATTGCCGAGCAGCGCGGCTACTTCAAGGCCGAGGGCCTGGACGTGACCATCGTCGATTTCGCCGGCGGCGCGCGCGCCTTGCAGGCCGTGGTCGGCGGCAGCGCCGATGTGGTGAGCGGCGCCTTCGAGCACACCGTCAACATGCAGCACAAGGGCCAGCGCCTGCGCGCCTTCGTGCTGCAAGGGCGCGCGCCGCAAATCGTGCTCGGCGTGAACCCGAGAACGATGGCGAACTACAAGACCATCGTCGACTTGAAGGGCAAGAAGATCGGCGTCACCGCGCCGGGTTCGTCGACCAATGTGATGGTCAACTTCATCCTCGCCAAAGCCGGGCTCAAGCCCAGCGACGTCAGCATCATCGGCGTCGGCGCAGCGCAAGGCGCGGTGGCGGCAATGCGCAGCGGCCAGATCGACGCCATCAGCAACCTCGACCCGGTGATCACGCTGCTACAGCGCTCCGGCGACTTGAAGATCGTCTCCGACACGCGCATCGTCGCCGAGGCCGAAAAGGTCTTCGGCGGGCCGATGCCGGCCGGCTGCCTGTATGCGCCGCAAACCTTCATCGACAAGAACCCGGCCACCACGCAAGCCCTGGCCAATGCCATCGTGAGGGCAAACAAGTGGATCCAGGCGGCCGGCCCGGCCGAGATCATCAACAACGTG
>JANOKY010000710.1:0-2256 GCA_031419635.1 Burkholderiales bacterium
TACTGGGAAGACGAGGGCTACGAGTGGTACGGCGGGATCTGAGGCCAGGGCGTTCTCGCGCCGGCCAAAGCCTCAGTCCAGCGCCGCCAGCAACAGCAGGCCGCCGCCGCCGAGCACGCCGGCCGGCAGGCCCCAGCGCTCCCACTTCGACACCGCGTCGCCGGCGATCACTTCAACCGGCACCGGCGTGGCTTCGAGCACGCGGTTGGTGGTCGAGTCTTCGAGCATGCGGGTGATCGAGTTCTTGCGCGCGGTGCCCATCACGATGTGATCCACCCCCAGGCGCGCCGCCGCCTGGCAGATCTCGTCGGCGCGGTTGCCGATGGTCCAGTGGCTGTGGTGCGGCACGCCGGCCTCGTCGAGCAGGGCCTTGGCCGCGGCCATCGCGGCGCTGGCCTGATCGAGATGCCAGGCGCTTCGCTCCTGGCGGCTGATGAAGCGCGCAATGTGGCGCGACAGCGGTGGCTGCACGTTGAGCAGGTGCAGCTCCAGCGCGTGATTGCGCTGGTACTCGCCGATCGCGTGCCGCACCGCGCGCAGGGCATTGGCCGAGCCATCGACCGGGACGAGGATCTTCAGCATGGTGGGGTCTCCTGGGGCATCGACAAGGGCTGACAGCCCGGCAGCGGCCGGCGAACCGGCGCCATGTGGGCGCTGCTGGTTGAACTCGGTCAGCCGGGCGTGGATGCGCGATTCGAGCCGGCGATGGTTCTTCACGAAGCCGGCCCACAGCACCGCAGGGATCGCCGCATAGGCCAGCACGGCGAGCACCGGCGTGGCCTCGAACCAGGGTTTGATCAGCGGTTCGCCGGTGATCATCTTCGCCGCCGTCCAGACCAGCACGCCCGAGCCGAGGTAGACCACGCCGGGGTAGCGCTCGACGACCTTCAGCACCAGCGTGCTGCCCCAGACCACGATCGGCACGCTGATCGCCAGGCCGGCCACCACCAACCCGTAGCTGCCATGCGCGGCTCCGGCCACGGCCAGCACGTTGTCCAGGCCCATCACCGCATCGGCGATGACGATGGTGCGCATCGCGCCCCAGAAGGTGCTGGCCGTGGGGCCATGCGCGTCGCTGCCGCCTTCGTCGGGCAGCAGCAGGTGGTAGGCGATCCACACCAGCATCGCACCGCCGGCCAGCAGCAGGCCCGGAATCTTCAGCAGCCAGACCACGATCACCGTCATCAGGCTGCGCACGACGATGGCACCGAGCGCGCCCCAGACAATGGCACGTTTTTGCAGGTGCGCGGGCAGGGCGCGGGCGGCCAGTGCGATGACGATGGCGTTGTCACCGGCCAGCACGAGATCGATGACGACGATGGCCAGCAGGGCGGAAAGGAACTGGGTCGGGTCCATGGGCGTGGGGCGGGCCGGGCGTGGTGTCGAGGCCCGATGGTGGACGCTGGCGCGTACGCAAGCATCGCAATTCGCGATCGATCGCGAATCTCGATCGGTTTGCAGGCGCGCCCGGGTGGTGCCAGAATCGCCGCACGCCACGGCCGCTGGGGCCGGGCGCGCAGCAAAGCGGGAGTAGTTCCGCACCCGGCCCGCCGGGTGTGCCGCGTCGTCGTCAGTACGGGCCTCGAGACCCCGGCGAGCGGAATGCCCCAGTGGCATGAACCAGACCTTTGCCTTTCTCAGCTCACATGAGGAACGGCAATGACCACTCCGCTATCGCCCGGGCTGCCGCGACGCTACCTGCGCCACGGCATGCTGCCCCAACTGGCCGCCTTCGAGGCCGTCGTGCGCCTGGGCAGCGCCACCCGCGCCGCCGAAGCGCTGTGCATCGCCCAGCCCACGCTGTCGGGCCACCTGCGCAAACTCGGCGAGGCGCTGGGCGTGCGCCTGTTCGAGATGCGAGGCAAGCGCCTGGTGCCCACCGCAGCCGCGCGGGCTGTACTGCCCGCCGCGCAAGAGGTGTTCGCCGCGCTCGAGTGCTGCGAGCGGGCGCTGGCCGGTCTGCGCGCGCCGCCGCGCGTGCAGGTGCATGACGGCGACCTGCGCCAGGCCGACGTCGCGAGCCGCTACTTCGCGAACAACTGACCCAGATCGCCGAAGGCCTTGAACTCGAGCGCGTTGCCGGCCGGGTCGAGGAAGAACATCGTCGCCTGCTCGCCCGCCTGGCCCTTGAAGCGAAGCTGCGGTTCGATCACGAAGCGCGTGCCGTCGGCCTTCAGCTTGGCGGCCAGTTGTTCCCAATCGGCCATTGGCAGGATGGCGCCGAAGTGGCGCACCGGCACGTCTTGCCCATCGACC
>JANOKY010000711.1:0-2718 GCA_031419635.1 Burkholderiales bacterium
CGCGCACCGCATTCACCCAGCCCCAGCCCAGCCAGCCCAGGAAGGCCGAGATCAGCACGGCGTACAGCACGCCGGCCCAGATGGCGGCGCTCAGTTCGGTCCACGGCACCTCCAGCCCGGCCGGCAGGCTGACCAGCACCACCGGGCCGCTGCCCAGCAGCACCGCATAGGTCATCACCACCACGCCGCCGTGGCGTTCGATCAGCGGTTTGGTGGCGACGGTGTAGTACGAGAAGAACGAGCCCGCGACCAGCAACACCAGGTCGCCGCCACCGGCGCGCCATTGGCCGCCCGTGAGCTTGTCGGACAGGAACACCAGCACGCCGATCAACGCCAGGCCGACGCCGATGACCTGCGCGCGGTTGAGTTGTTCGAGCCCGTACCAGCGCAGGATCAGCAAGGTGAAGATCGGCCCGCAGGCCAGGATCACGGAACTCGAAAACGCCGTCGACCAGTGGATGCCGTAGGTGACCAGGCCGACATGCACCAGATGCCCGGCCAGGCCCAGGCGCAACAGGGCCCACAGGTCGGCACGCGGCAGGCGCGGCCAGCGGCGGCCGTAGCGTGAGCACAGCAATGCCGCCGCAGCCAGTGGCATCACCAGGTAGCGCGCGAACAGGAAGCCGCCGGGCTGCAGATAGGCGAAGACGGCCTTCTGCACACTGAAGTTGGCGCCCCAGATCAGCACCAAGGCCACGCCGAGCCAGAGCGCGCGGCGGCTGCGTCGGGCGGTGGCGTCGGCGGGCATGACGCCAGTGTCGCCTACCGTGCGCCGGGCTCAGGCCGGCTGTCGCACTGGCCAGCGCAACACGCCGGTGGTCAGCGCGGTGCCGAGCAGGATCACGGCGCAGCCGAACAGCATCGCGGGCGTCAGCTTCTCGGCCAGAAAGATGGCGCCCCAAAGCAGGCCGAACACGGGCAGCAGGAAGGTGACCGTGATTGCGCGCGCGGCGCCGAGTTGGTCGATCAAGTGGAAGTACAGCAGGTAAGCCACTGCGGTGCACAGCAGGGCCAGGCCGGCGACGCTGCCCCAGGCCGTTGTGCTCGGCATCACGGCCGGCCACAACCACAGGGCCGGCAGCAGCAACACCACGGTGGCCGCGAGCTGGCTGCCGGTGGCGACCGCCAGCGGCGCCACGCCGCTGAGCCGGCGCTTGGTGTAGTTGGCGCCGAAGCCGTAGCACAGCGTCGCGGCCAGGCAGGCGGCGATCGCCAGCGCAGCGCTGACGCCATGCTCGCCGGGCTTGACGCTGGCCGTGTCCCAGGCCAGCCAGAGCACGCCGGCAAAACCCAGCGCCAGGCCGGCCACGCGCGTGAGCGTCAAGCGCTCGCCGAGCCAAGCCCAGGCAATCAGCGCGCCCCACAGCGGCGCGGTGGCATTGAAGATCGACGACAAGCCGGCGTTGATGGCCAGCGCGGCCGTCGAGAAGAGCACGAAGGGCAGGGCCGAATTGACCACCCCGACGACGGCAATGGCGCGCCAATGCGCGCGCAACAACGCGAGCTGGCCACGCCAGAGCAGCAGCGGCAACAGCGCCAGCGTGGCGATGCCCACCCGCAGCGCCGACAACGCGACCGGCCCGAACTCGGCCGCGCCCAGGCGCATGAACAGGAACGAGGCGCCCCACAGCGCAGCGAGCATCAGCAGCTCAATCAGGTGTTGCGCCTTCATCCCGTCACCCTCCCTCCTCCTCGACGGGGGCCGGGGAGGGGGTGAAAGCCCAGCCAACCACAAAGCCCCTCATCCCAACAGCACCCCCTCGAGCACCAGCAACGCCTGCTTGCGATCCAAGCCACCTGCATACCCGGTTAGCGAGCCATCGCGCCCGATCACGCGGTGGCACGGCACGATGATGCTGACGGGATTGCGGCCAATCGCCGCCCCCGCCGCGCGCGCGCCGCCCGGCCTGCCGGCCAACGCCGCGATCTCGCCATAGGTGCTGGTGTGGCCGTGCGCGATCTTCAACAAGGCACGCCACACCGCCTGCTGGAACGGCGTGCCCTGCGGGTCGAGCGCGATCGGCGAGGTGCGGCGCCGGGACCAATAGGCGCTGAGCCATTCACGCGCAGCCACGATGTGCGGGTGCTGCGCGTCCACCGGCACGTCGAGCGCGCCCGGGTGGTGCTGCTGCGCGTCGAACCACAAACCGGCCAGGCCCTTGGGCGTGGCCAATGCCGTCAGCGGGCCCAGTGGTGAATCGATCTCGGCCTGCGCCGCGAACGGCGTGGCATCGGTAGGGAAGGGGGTTGGTTTCATGTGCCGGTCTCCAATGATTGCCACAGGCGCATCACGGCGTAAGAACGCCAGGGGCGCCAGTTTTCGGACATTGCGGCCACGGCCTTGGCGTCGCGCGTGCCCAGCGCGTTCATCACGCCGATGTCGCTGGCCGGAAAGGCATCGGGCCAGGCCAGCGCGCGCATCGCGATCAACTGCACGGTCCACTCGCCTATGCCGGGCAGGGCGCGCAAGGCATCGAGCGTGGCGGCCAGCGGTGCGCCGCGGTCGAGCGCGATGCGGCCGTGGTGAACCTCGGCGGCCAGGGCCTGCAAGGCGCCGACGCGTTGGCGCACGATGCCCAGTTCGCCGATGGCGCTGGCCGGCGCCTGCGCGAGCGCGCGTGCCGACGGGAACAGCCGGTTCAGCTCGGGCCACGGCGTCTCGACGGTTTCACCGAAGCGCTCCACCAGCCGCCGCGTCAGCGTGCGCGCCGCCGCCAC
>JANOKY010000712.1:0-6446 GCA_031419635.1 Burkholderiales bacterium
TCCCAATTCCCGGGAACGGACCAGAGCGTGTTCGCCGTCGGCGACGACGACCAGAGCATCTACGCCTTCAGCGGCGCGCGCGTTGGCAATATGGCCGACTTCGAGCGCGAGTACCGCGTCAAGCGCGTCATCAAGCTCGAAGAAAATTACCGCTCGTTCGGCAACATCCTGGACGCCGCCAATGGCTTGATATCGCACAACGTGCACCGCCTGGGCAAGAACCTGCGCACCGAGGCCGGGCCCGGCGAGCCGGTGCGCGTGGTCGAGGTTACCAGCGACTATGCCGAGGCGCAGTGGCTGCTCGACGAGATCCGCCCCTTGCACCGCGGCGGCATGGCGCGCTCCGAGATCGCGCTGCTCTACCGCAGCAACGCGCAAAGCCGGGTGCTGGAAAGTGCCCTGTTCAACGCCGGCATTCCGTACCGTGTCTATGGCGGGCTGCGCTTCTTCGAGCGTGCCGAGGTCAAGCATGCGCTGGCCTACCTGCGCCTGTTGGAGAACCCGAACGACGACACGGGTTTTTTGCGCGTCGTCAATTTTCCGGCGCGCGGCATCGGTGCTCGCGCACTCGAGATGCTGCAAGACGCAGCGCGCGCCAGCGGCCGCAGCCTGTACCAGAGCGTCGGCGCGGTGGCCGGCAAGGCGGGCGGCAACCTGAGCGGCTTCAATGCCCTGATCGACGCGCTGCGTGACTCCACGCGCGGCCAGACGCTGCGCGAAATCATCGAAACGATGTTGCTGCGCTCGGGCCTGGTCGAGTTCTACCGCACCGAGAAAGAAGGCCAGGACCGGATCGAGAACCTCGATGAATTGGTCAACGCCGCGGAGGCCTTCGTCACCCAGGAAGGCTTCGGCAAGGATGCCGTCGCATTGCCGGTCGACGAGCAGGGCCCGGGCTCGATTGCAGGGGGTGTGCCGCTGCTGGCCGAGGCGCTGACGCCCGATGCCGAGACGGGTGAAATCATGAGCCCGCTGGCGGCCTTTCTGACCCACGCCGCGCTGGAAGCTGGCGACAACCAGGCCCAGGCCGGCCAGGACGCGATCCAGTTGATGACGGTGCACGCGGCCAAGGGCCTGGAGTTCGACGCCGTGTTCATCACCGGCTTGGAGGAGGGCCTGTTCCCGCACGAGAACTCGATGTCGGACCACGATGGCCTGGAAGAAGAGCGGCGCCTGATGTATGTGGCCATCACCCGCGCCAGGAAACGCCTGTACCTGAGCTTTTCGCAGACGCGCATGTTGCACGGCCAGACGCGCTACCACGTCAAGAGCCGCTTCCTCGAAGAGCTGCCTGAGGCCACGCTGAAGTGGTTGACGCCGAAGAACGCCGGCTTCGGCTCGGGCTATGCGCGCGAGTACCAGAGCGCCTGGGCGCGCGGCAGCGGCATGGGTTCGATGGTCGGCGCGGGACGCGTCCCAGCCGCGCCGCCACCGCCGCCCGCGTTCACGCCGCGCGCGCCGTCGGCGCATGGTCTGCGCTCAGGCCAAAGCGTGTTCCACACCAAGTTCGGCGAAGGCGTGATCCTCACGCTCGAAGGCCTGGGCGACGACGCCCGCGCGCAAGTCAACTTCGGCCGCCATGGTGCGAAGTGGCTGCAACTTTCGATCGCCAAACTGACGCCGGTGAATTGACCCGCACCCTCCCGCGTCAACGGGGAAGGTGGATTGCACGACTACAGCAGGCCGGCGCGCTTGACGGCGCGGTAGCGATTCACCAACTCCGCCGCGAGGCGCTCGGGCTCGACGTCGACCAGCAGCGCGTCGCGCGCGGCCAGGCGGCGGAAGGCATCGCGCCGCGCCTGCGTAAAGAGATGCGCGCCGGCCACCTCGACCGCGTGCGCGCCATCCGACAAAGGCTGCTCGGCCAGCTCGCGCAGCGCGCGCTCGCGCAGGCTGGCCAGCAGCACCAGGTGGCGGGAGCGCAAGAGCGCCAGTGCGGGTTCGAGCTCGGCCGCGTCTTCGTCGCGGAAGTTGGTCAGCACGACGATCAGCGCGCGTTTCCTGTGCACCTGCATCAGGTCGCGCGCGGCCAGCAGGTAGTCGGAATGCGTCGCGTCGGGCTGGATGTCGTGCAGCGCGGCCATCAGGGCGTTGAGCGTGGCGCGGCCCTTGCGCGGCGCGAAGGCGCGGCGGTCGGCGTGGCCGAAGGTCAGCGCGCCGACCTCGTCGCCGTCTTTCAAGGCCACATGCGCCAGCAGCATCAGCGCATTCAGGGCTTCGTCGAAATGGCTGCCGTGAACACTGTTCGTACCTTCATCGGCGCGCATGCGCCGGCCGCAGTCGAGCAGGAAGATCACGCATTGGTCGCGCTCGTCCTGGAACTCGCGCACGATCGGCCGCGACTGTTTGAGCGTGGCCTTCCAGTCGATGTGGCGGATCGAGTCTCCGGTGCGGTACTCGGCGAGTTGCTTGAAGTCGGTGCCCTCGCCGCGCTGCACCTGGGTCTTGATGCCGATATCGGCCAGGCGCCTGTCCGTCGCCAGCCAGGCGTAGCGCGCCACCGCCGCGAAGTTCGGGAACACCTGGCGCGTGGCGGCCTCGCCGATGCGGCATTGCCACTCGAAGCTGCCGCCACGGCTGCGCACGCGCAGGGCGGCCGGCTCGAAGGCCACGCGGCCGCGGCGCCGGGGTTGCACGGTGTAGCGAATCGAGGTTTGGCTGTTGGGCGGCAGGGTCAGTGCGAGCGGCAACCCTTGGACGTCGAGGTCGGGGTCGGTGTGGTCGATGAAGCTCAGGCGCCACGACCTGCGGCCGGGGTTGATGAGCGTGCCATCGACAGGGCGCACGACGCCGAGCGCGAAGGCATCGGGCAGGCGGCGGGTATATATCAGCGGTGCTGCGCGCCAGGCGGCGCGCGTGAGCAAAGCATCGAGCGCGATCCACGCGACAGCCAGTACGGTGACACTGATCGCTGCGACGGCGATGGTCGCCGTTGTTGCACCTGCCAGCAGCGCAGCCAAGGCCAGCAGCGCCGCGGCGGTGACCGCGCGTGTTGTGGCGCGTGAGGGCAGTGCGCGCACCGCGGGCCTCACAAGCGCGGCGCGTCCACGCTGTCGAGCAAGGCTGCGAGCAGGTCATCGACACGCCGGCCTTCGAGTTGCGCGTCGGGCGCCAGCATCACGCGGTGCCGCAACACCGGCAGCGCGAACTGCTTGATGTCGTCGGGGGTGGCGAAGTCGCGCCCGGCCAGCAGGGCCGAGGCGCGCGCGGCACGCACCAGCGCGATCGCGCCGCGCGGCCCGGCGCCGTTGGACAGGCCCGGCCAGCCGCGCGTGGCACGCACGATGCGCACCGCGTAGTCGATCACCTTGTCGTCGACGCGCACGAGCGCGGCCATGCGCTGCAGCGACAGCACATGCCGCGCGTCCAGCCGCGAGGCCACGGCGGCCAGCGGCAACTGGTCGCCGGCCTGCGCGGTGGTGGTGCGCACGACGATCGCGGATTCTTCATCGATGGGGGGGTAGCCGATCTCGATCTTCAGCAGGAAGCGGTCGAGCTGGGCCTCGGGCAACGGGTAGGTGCCTTCGGTCTCGATCGGGTTTTGCGTCGCCAGCACCATGAATGGTTGCTCGAGCGTGAGCGTCTGGCCGTCGAGCGTGACCTGGCGCTCCTGCATCGCCTCGAGCAGCGAGCTCTGCGTCTTGGCCGGCGCGCGGTTGATTTCGTCGGCCAGCAGCAGGTGCGTGAACACCGGGCCGCGCATCACCCGCATGGCGCCCAGCGGCATGCCGGGGTCGCTGCGGTCGAGCACGGTGTGGCCGGTGATGTCCGACGGCATCAGGTCGGGCGTGAACTGCACCCGCGAAAAAGTCAGCGACATGGCTTGCGCGAGGGCGCGCGCCAGCAGCGTCTTGCCCAGCCCGGGCACGCCTTCGATCAGCACATGGCCCGACGCCAGTAGCGCGACCAGCACCTGGTCGACCGCTTCGCGCTGGCCGACCACGGCCTTGCCGATTTCATCGCGCAGCGCGGCCAGCACTTCCGTGGCACGGCCCAGATCGGTGGGGTTGATGGACATCGTGGGGTTCCTCGCTGAGTCAATGGAGCAGGACGCCCGCATCGAGGCGGCGGCGCGCCGTCTCGAGCAGGGCCAATCGGTCGGGCAGTTCGCGGCGTGTCGGCGCCAGGCGTGTGTCCAGCGCGCGTTGCAGCGCTTCGGCAGGCAGGTCCACCGCCTTGGCGATCGCCGCGGCGCGCTCGCCCAGGCCCATGCGGTCCAGGCCCGGCAGGCGCTTGCGCGCGGCCTTGTCCAGCGCGCGCCGCGAGGCCGCCAGCAGCGGTGCGCCGCCACGGCGCAGCACGAAGGCCGCGGTGCCGCGAATCTGCTCGGCCACCGAGCGCCGCGCCAGCGGCGGCTGTGGCGCCAGCGGGCCAAAGCGCATCGCGCCGCGCCACAGCGCCAGCGCCAACGCCAACAGGCCCAGGGCGATCGCCGGGCCGGCGCGTTGCCACAACCACAGCGGCAAGGCGTCGCGCGCTTCGTTGACGACGAACCAGATCTCGCGCCCCGCGCCAGGCCGCAACGCGGCCACCACCGCCAGTGCGTGGTCGGCGGCGAACAGGCTGCCGTTGTCCAGCAGGTTGTAGGTGTTGAGGGCCGTCACGCTGCCGCGGCCCACGCCCACGCGCAGCAGTTGTGCGCCATGTGCATCGTTGACCGACCATTGCGCGGCCTGCTTGGCTTGCAGGTTGGTGAACGCCACCACGCTGCACAAACGGTAGCTGCGCGCGGCACCGAAGGCGCCGGGGAGCTCGGTGGTTTCCTGCAACGGCGGGCAGATGTTCTTGGGCTCATTGCTCGGGCCGACCAGCACCGTGGGGCGCGGCACAAACGCTGGCGCCGACGCCGCCGCCGGCCGGGGGTTGGTGGCCTTGTCGTCGTCTTCGACCTTGCGCCGCAACTGGCTGATCGGCACCCACTCGATCTCGTCGCCGAACCAGGTGAAGTTGGGCAGCACCAAATGGCCGCCGCCCTCGACCCAACGCTTCAATTGCGCATCGCGTTCGGGGAACAGGTTCCACTGTGGCGACACGAGCACCAGGGTGGCACCGGGTGGCGGGAACCGGTCGAGGTTGTCGGGCGCCGAAACGCGCGCGCCGAGCCGGCGCAGCAACTGCTTGGCAGCGTAGAAGTTGTCAGTCTCCGCCTCGCCTCGCGGCCTGGTGGCCACCAACACATCGACCCATTCGGTGCGCGACGCGACCCACAGGGCCAGGCCCGCCAGCAGCGCCAAGGCCAGCAGGTTCAAACTCATTTCACGCGACAGCTTCATGGCAGGCTGGGTGCCATGCGGCGCGGCAGCCGCGCATCGAACTCGGCGCACAGGGCCAGCACGCTGGCCTCGTCGGGCAAACGCGCGCCGTACACCGTGCCTTGCCACAGCCACACCAGGCGGGCGAAGAAGGCGCTGGCCGGCGCGGCCAGATGGCGCGCCGCGAGCTGCACGCATTCGCCCTCGGTGCTGGCAGCACGCACCGGCGCACCGTGGCCATGCACCAGCCGTGACAACGCGCCGCGGTAGAGCAGCGACAAGGCGGCACGCGATTCGCCACGGGTCCACATCCCGCGTGCGGCGGCACCGATGTCGTCGGGCAGGCTCTCGGGGCGGATGTCGAGATCACGCACATGGGTCGGCAGCGTCAATTGGCGCGCCGACGCGTCCTCGCCACGCAAGGCCAGCCAAGCGCGCAAGCGCAGGCCGATCAGGATCAGCGCCACCGCGCCGGCCAGCCAGACCAGCCAGCGGCCGGCCTCGCTGATCCACTTGATGAAGTCAACCAGCCACGGCGGAGATTCTTCGGGCGGCTTGACGGGCTCGTCGCTGGGCTTCCAGCGCAGCTTGCGCTCGGCTTTGAGGCCATGCAGGTCGGGGTCGGCGTAGGTGGCTTCAGTGGCCGTGCGCACTTGCTCGACCGACGGCGCGGTGGCGTCCGCCTGCGCGCGGCCACTCAGCACGAGCAACATCGCGACGGTGATCGCCGCCGACCTTCGCATGAGTGGAATCCGACCTGGCAAGCGCAGCATCTCAGTGGTCCATCGCGCTGTGCGCCAACCGTTTCGGACCCTTGCGGTTGTTGAAATTCCGCTGTGTTGGCAGTGGCGCGGCAACGGGGCACCCGGGCAGGGCCCAGCGCGCAGGTGAGGCGGTCTTCGCTTCGCTGCGACTGCCTTGCGGTGCTCGGGCCCCTGAGCTTGTCGAAGGGACCGATCGTCCTGAGCCTGTCGAAGGAGGCCCCGCCGCGTAACTCGCTACGTTCGCTGCGCTCACTGCACTCGAACAGACGCGGCGAGTCAGAGCACGAAGCGCGCTGCGCGCGCGGGCCACAAGCCCTGTGCTCCTCAGCGCCTCACATGCGCGCTGGGCCCTGCCCGGGTGCCTCGTTGCAGACAGAGGTGTGGTGTGCGTGGTGTCGGACACCACCTCTGTTGCCGGCAAGGCGCCGGG
>JANOKY010000713.1:0-9352 GCA_031419635.1 Burkholderiales bacterium
GTCCGCTGGCTGCACCAGGCGGCCGGCCAGCGCACCGGGCACGAAGCCATGGCGCTGCGCGCATTGCTGGATGTAGCCCACTGACCAGGCCACGCTGTTGGCGCGCAGCAGCACCGACAGCGTGGCGTCGTGCGGATTGGCGAATGCATCGAGCTCGCGCGCGCGGGCCACCACGTCGAGCATGTCGGGGAAATCGGGCACCGCGTTAATGGCGTCAGCGAAGGCCTGCAGTTTCTGCACGAACTCGGAGTACTCGATTTCGTTGAGTGCGCCACTGCGATTGGCGAGTTGCACGCCGGCCTGCAATTCGCCATAGCGCTGGCCGAGCGACAGCGCTTCCCAGTCGCCCGTGGTCGCGTTCAGGCCTTCGACGATGAACGGCTTGCTGCCGGCGCGGCGCGACGACGGCAGGTGCGCCAGCAGCATCTCGCCGCTGGCGGGGGCTTCGAGTGCGAGGGTGGCGATGGCGTCGATCAGCGCGTCGATGCGCGCGCCGGCGCGGCGCGGCACGGCGGGCAGCGGCGCGGCAGCACCGGCCTCCCCCGCGGGCATGTCGCCCAGCGTAGGCTCCACGCGCTCCGGTGCAACCGGCGTGGCCTCAGCCAGCGCGCGCCGCGGCCGCGCGCGGCGCGTGCTCCACAGGCCATGCGCCGCCAGCGCCGCAAGCGCCAACACGGCGAGGAGTACGAGCGCGGTGGTGAGCGTCATGCAGCGATATTAGCGGCTGCCTCTCGCGCGCACCTTGGCGCGGCGCCTTCAAGCGGCCGCCGCGGATCCGGCTTTGCCGGTCCGCCAGCGGCGCCCCCTTGAGGGGGAGCGGCGAAGCCGTAACGGGGGTGGGTCACTTACGCGGCTTCGGCCAGAGTCACCGCGGCGTCCATGTCGACCGCGACGATGCGCGACACGCCCTGCTCCTGCATCGTCACGCCGATCAACTGGCGCGCCATCTCCCTCGCGATCTTGTTGTGGCTGATGAAGAGGAATTGGGTGGCCTGGCTCATCTCCGTGACCAGCTTGGCGTAGCGCTCGGTGTTGGCGTCGTCCAGCGGCGCGTCGACTTCGTCGAGCAGGCAGAACGGCGCCGGGTTCAACTGGAAGATGGCGAACACCAGGGCGATCGCCGTCAGGGCCTTTTCGCCGCCCGACAGCAGGTGGATGCTGCTGTTCTTCTTGCCCGGCGGTTGCGCCAGCACCTGCACACCGGCATCGAGGATTTCGTCGCCGGTCATCACCAGCCGCGCGGTGCCGCCGCCGAACAGGGTCGGGAACATGCGGCCGAAATGTTCGTTGACCTGGTTGAAGGTCTGCGCCAGCAGATCGCGGGTCTCGAGGTCGATCTTGTGGATCGCGCCCTCCAAGGTGGCGATGGCTTCAGCGAGGTCGGCGTTCTGCGCATCGAGGAAGGTCTTTCTGTCCCGCGAACTGGTCAGCTCTTCGAGCGCGGCCATGTTCACCGCGCCGAGTGCGGCGATGTCGCGGTTGATGCGGTCGATGTCGCCTTGCAGGCCTTGCAGCTTGACGCCGCCGTCGGTGATCGATTGCGCCAGCAGCGCCATGTCGACCGCCGCGGCCGTCAACTGCTCGAGGTACTGCGCGCCGCCGAGCGACGCCGCCTGCTGTTCGAGCTGCAGCTTGGTGATCTTTTCGCGCAGCGGCTCGAGGTTGCGTAGGGTCGTCAGCCGCTGCTCGTCGAAGCTGCGCAGATTGGCCGTCAGGTCGTCGTACTGGCTGCGTTGCGATCCGAGCGCGGCCTCGCGTTCAAGCTTCAACGCCAGTGCGGTTTGCAGCCCGGCTTGCGCGACGGCATCGTCGAGTGACGCCAGATCGGTCTGCAACTGCTGCGCGGCCTGCGCATTGGCCGCCACCTGCTCGGTCGCGGTGTCGATGGCGCGCTGTAGCTCGCCGCGGCGCGCGGCCAGCGTGCGCGACTGGAACTGCGCTTCCTGCACCTGGCGCTCGAGCGCGCGCCCTTGCTCGCGGGCCGCGGCCAGCGCGCGCTCGGCGGCGATCACGGCTTCGTCGAGCTCGGCGTGGCGCTCCTGGGTGGTGCCGAGCTGCATGTCGAGCTCTTCGAAGCGTGCCTCGCCGGTGGCCCGGCGCTCGGCCAGGGCCTCGATCTGGAAATCGATTTCGGCCAGCTCTTCGTCGAGCTGGCTGCTGCGCGCCTGGGTCGCCTCGGCCAGTTGCGCCAGGCGCATCAGCTCGACCTGCAACTGGTGCGCGCGCGTCTGCGCTTCGCCGGCCTCGCGGCGCACGCTGGCCAGCTTGATGGACGCCTCGGTGTAGGCCGCCTCGGCGCGCACCAGTGCACTGCGGGCCTCGTCGGCGATCAAGGCCTGGGCCTTGTGCTGGCGCTCGAGGTTCTCGATCTCCTGCGCGCGCGCCAGCATGCCGGCCTGCTCGCTGTCGGGGGCGTAGAAGCTGACCGCAAACTGCGACACCGCATGGCCCTCGCGGGTCATGATGACTTCGCCGTGGGTGAGCTTGCCGCGGGCCGCCAGCGCTTCGTCGATCGTGGCCGCGGTGTAGACGCCTTCGAGCCAGTCGCCGAGCAGCGCCTTCAAGCCGGCGTCGCCCAGGCGCAGCAGGTCCGACAGGCGCGGCAGCGTCTGGTGCGTGCTGGTGATGCCCGCCGCGGGCTTGGTGTAGAAGGCCAGCTTGGCCGGCGGCGCGTCGCTGGCGAACGCGCGCACGCTATCGATGCGGCCGACTTCGAGCGCGCTCATGCGCTCGCGCAGCGCCGATTCGAGCGCCGTTTCCCAGCCGGTCTCGATGTGCACCTGGGTCCACAGCCCCTGCAAACCATCCAGGCCATGCTTGGACAACCAGGGCTTTAACTTGCCTTCGGTCTGCACTTTCTCCTGCAGCGCGCGCAGGGCATCCAGGCGCGCGCTGATGTCGGCCTGCTTGCCCGATTCGCGGTTGGTCGCTTCCTGCTGCGTGCGCCGCTGCTCGTCCAGGGCGGGCACGTCATCGTTGAGCGACGCGAGCTGGGCATCGACCAAAGTGTGCGCTTCGGCGGCCTGGCTGCTCGACAATTTCAGCGTCGCCAGGCGCGCCAGGTCGGGCGCACTCAGGCCCTGCCGCTCGCCGGCCAGTTTTTCGCGGCGACCGCGCAGCGCGCGCGATTGCTCGTCTGCGTTGCGGCTGTCGGCCGCCAGCAGTTGGATCTGCTGCTGCACCTCGGCCACCTTGCCTCGCTGCTCGTTGCTGCGCGCCTGCGCCGCACGCAAGGCGTCGTCCAGCGCCGGCTGCTGCTCGGCCTGCTCCTGGGCCTGCGCGGCCAGCAGCTCGGCCTGCTCATCGGCCGTGGTGATCTGCTCGGCGGCCGCCGCCAGTTCGCTGGCCGCATCGCTGCTGCGCTGCTGCCACGCGGCGTCTTGCGTTTGCAACTCGGCAATGCGCTGCATCGCGCGCTGGCGGCTGTCGACCACATAGCGGATCCGCTCTTCGAGCCGGCTAACTTCGAGCGCGGCTTCGGCCAGCAGGCCCTGCGCGCCATGCAGGCCATCGCCCGCCTGGTAGTGCGCCTGGCGCACGGTTTCCAGCTCGGCCTCGACTTGGCGCAACTGGGCGATGCGTTCTTCCAGCGCCGTGGCCGCGGCGGCGGCGGCCTTCTGCACGCGCGCCTCCTCATTGGCCGCATCGCGGTGCTTCAGGAACCACAACTGGTGCAGCTTCAACGCGCCTTCGTCCTGCAAGCTGCGGTACTGCTGCGCCACCACGGCCTGGCTCTCGAGCTTGTCGAGGTTGGCGTTCAACTCGCGCAGGATGTCTTCGACGCGCGTGATGTTCTCGCGCGTGTCTTTCAATCGGCTCTCGGTCTCGCGGCGGCGTTCCTTGTACTTCGACACGCCCGCAGCCTCTTCGAGGAACATGCGCAGCTCTTCGGGCTTGCTCTCGATGATGCGGCTGATGGTGCCCTGGCCGATGATGGCGTAAGCGCGGGGGCCCAGGCCGGTGCCGAGGAACACGTCTTGCACATCGCGGCGGCGCACCGGCTGGTTGTTGATGTAGTAGCTCGACGCGCCGTCGCGCGTGAGCACGCGCTTGACGGCGATCTCGCCGAAGCTGTTCCACTGCCCGCCGGCGCGGGCGTCCGAGTTGTCGAACACCAGCTCGACGCTGGCCCGGCTGGCGGGTTTGCGCTGGCCCGAGCCGTTGAAGATAACGTCCTGCATCGACTCGCCGCGCAGCTCGCTGGCCTTGCTCTCGCCGAGCACCCAGCGCACCGCATCCATGATGTTGGACTTGCCGCAACCGTTGGGCCCGACCACCCCAACCAACTGGCCCGGCAACTGGAAGGTGGTGGGGTCGGCGAAGGACTTGAAGCCCGACAGTTTGATCGAATTCAGGCGCATGGGCGGGCCGCAAAGGGCAACGGCGACGAGAGCCGCCGCCGTTGCCAAGTGATTGATTCGTAAGGGAAAACTCGCTGCGACCGGGCGTCGCGAAGCGGTCGGATGATACCATCGCGGCCCTTCGAATCTGAGCCCTTCCCGATGGCCAAGACCCCCGCCCACCAACGGCCGGTGCCCGTCAATCCGCCGAGTGCGCCGAGCAAGGAACTGCATGTGTTCCCCAACCCCGCGCCGCAGCGCGACTACACGATCCGCTTCGCGCTCGATGAATTCACCTGCCTGTGCCCGCTGACCGGCCAGCCCGACTTCGCGCGCTGCCAGATCGAGATGGTCTGCGATCAACTTTGCATCGAGCTGAAGAGCCTGAAGATGTATTTCTGGAGCTACCGCAACGAGGGCGCGTTCCACGAGAAGGTCACCAACACCATCCTCGACGACATCGTCAAGGCGGCGAAACCACGCTTCGCGCGCATCCGCGCCGACTGGAATATCCGCGGCGGCATCCACACCGATGTGGTGGCCGAATACCGCAAGAAGGGCTGGAAGCCGGCGCCGCGGGTCGAGTTGCCGGGCGCAGGCAGCGATGATTGAAATGATCCCCGCCGTGCAGACGCCGCGGCTCACGCTGCGCGCCTTCCGCGACGACGATCTCGACGCCTACGCCGCGATCTGCGCCGACGCCGAGGTGATGCGCTACATCGGCACGGGTGAAACGGTGGACCGCGCGATGGCCTGGCGCCAGATGGCCGCGTTCAACGGCCACTGGACGCTCGAGGGCAACGGCATGTGGGCGGCGGCGCGGCGCGACAACGGCGCGCTCGCCGGCCGCATCGGCCTGTACGGCCCGCCGCATTGGCCGGGCCTGGAATTGGGCTGGGTGCTCGGCCGCGAGCATTGGGGCCAGGGCCTGGCCCAGGAGGGCGCCGCGGCCGCGCGGCGCTGGGCCTTCGAGGTGTTCGGCTGCCAGCGGCTGATCAGCCTGATCACGCCCGGCAACGAGCGTTCGGTGCGGGTCGCGTTGGCGCTCGGTGCTCAGTTCGAAGGCGAATGTGATCTGCTCGGCAAGCCGGCACGGTGCTACGCCCACCCGCGCGCGGCATGACAGCTCCTGCGGCGCGGCCGGCCTACCAGAAGTTCGCAGTCAGCGTGGCGCCGAGCCGCATCGACGGCCAGGGCGCATTCGCCGCCGAGGCGATCCCGCCGCGCTTGAAGATCGGCGAGATCCGCGGCGAGTCGATCAGCGTGGCCGATGCGCGCATCCGCGCCACAAGGCACGAGCGGATCATGATCGTCGAGGTGTCGCAGAGGAAAGCCATCGATTTCTCCAAGTCGAACGACCCGATGCGCTACACCAACCACAGTTGCCGCCCCAATGCGCGGCTGTGCATCCGCCAGGGCCGGGTCGAGTTCTACGCGCTGCGTGCGATTGCGCCGGGCGACGAGATCACCGTCGACTACGGTGAAACCCACCACGAAGGCAAGCTGGCCTGCCGCTGCGGCGCACCGGATTGCAGCGGGCGCCTGTAGTCGCGCTCAGCGGCGCAACGCCGTGCGCAGGCTGTCGAGGTACGCATCGAACTCGTGCACGTCGTTGTGCGCGGCGCCCACCACACGCAGCAGTTGCGCCTGCGGCGCGCGCGCGAGCAGGCGCTCGGCGTGTTGCGGCGGGATCAGCGTGTCGAGCTCGCCATGCGCCATCCACACCGGGCCGCGAATCCGCGGCAGAGCCAGGTCAGTGCGCAAGGGGTAGCGCAGCAGCGCCGCTGGCACCCACCGGTAATGTTCGCCGGCCAATGCCGCCATGCTTTCGTACGGCGAGACCAGCACCGTCAGCTCGGGCTGCACCTCGGCGGCCAAGGCCGCCGCCAGGCCGGTGCCGAGCGAGCGGCCGTAGATCACGCGTTTGCTGCCGGCGTAGCGCGGTGCCAGCGTGGCCCAGGCTGCGCGCACATCGGCCTCGAGCTGGGCCTGGCTTTCGATGCGCCCGCTGCTCTTGCCGTAGCCGCGGTAGTCGATCATGAACAGATCGAAGTTGGCCTGGCGGTAGAAGTCGGTGTTGACGAACCAGTTGTCCAGGCTGCCGGCGTTGCCGTGCAGGAAGAAGACGACACCGTCGGGCCGAGGCAGGCGCAGGTGCAAGGCGTTCAGGCGCGCGCCGGGCACCTCGACCCAGCTTTCGTGCACATCGGCGCTGGCAGCGAAGCGATGTGTTGCCGGCAACACCTGCGGCATGAACAGCAGGCGTTCCTGGCCCCACCAGATGGCACCGAGCAAGGCCGCATAGGCGGAAATCAGCACACCCAAAAAGATCAGCATGCCGCGGATCATGCCGGCAAACGGTCCAGACGTTGGTGCATGGTGCGAAACCACAGTCTCGGCAGCGAGGCCAGGAACAGGCAGCTGGCGTAGCCGGTGGGCAATTGCGGGCCGGGCAAGGCGTCGAGCGTGGCATAGGGCTTCCAGGCGTGCAGGTGGTGGTCGCTGTGGCGCTGCAGGTTGGCGATGAAGCAGTTGGTCAGCGCATGGTCGGCGTTCCAGGCGTGCTGCAGTCCGAAGGGCTCGAGCCGGCCGTTGACGCTGCGGCGCTGCAGGCCGTAATGCTCGATGTAGTTGATGGCTTCGAGCAGGAACACCGCGTAGGCCGCCTGCACCAGCCAGAACAGCAGCGCCGCCGCGCCGAACGCGATGGCAACAGCGAGCAGGCCGACGGCTTGCGCAACGCTGGCCCAGAGCAGCGGGCTGCGCTGCCAGCCGCGCCGCAACTGTCGCAACTGCGTCGCTTCGAGCCGCCAGGCGCTGGTGAAGCTGCCAGCCAGCGTGCGTGGCAGAAAGCGCCACAGACTCTCGCCGCGGCGCGCCGACGCCGGGTCATCGAAGGTGGCCGCGCGCGGGTGGTGGCCGCGGTAATGCTCGACCATGAAGTGGGCGTAGAGCACGCTGCCCATCAGCAGCCAGCCGAGCAGGCGATCGAAGCGCGAGCGCGAGTGGCCGAGCTCGTGCGCAAAGGTGATGCCCTGGCTGCCCGTGACGCCGCCAACGCCGATGCCGAGCGCGACCACCGCCGCCCACGCGCCGCCGCCATCGGTATGCCGCGCAGCGAGCGCCACACCCAGCGCCAACAGCGCACCTTGCCACACGACATGCAAACGCAGGCACCAGGCAAACCACGGCCGCGTCTCGTGCTCGGCCGGCGGCGAGCGCCAGCCCGGCGCCACGCGCTCGACCAGCGCCAGCCCGACCTGGTAGCCCGCGGCCACCGCCCAGGCCGCCCACAGTGAATGCCAGGCAGTCAGGGCCACCGTCAGCGGCAACAGCCAGGCCAGGGCAAAGCGCAGGTCGCGTACGTGCATGCACGCATGATCCGCAGAGCAGCGCGCACGGTCAATCGGGGCCTGCCGCTCGCCTATCATCGACCGCATGAATCCGCTGCTGGCGCGCCTGCACCCGTACCCCTTCGAGCGCCTGCGCGCGCTGATGGCCGACGTGACGCCGTCGCCCGCGCACAAAGCCATTGGCCTGGGCATCGGCGAGCCGCGCCATGCCACGCCGGCCTTGATCGAACAGGCCCTGATCGCCAACCTGAAGGGCCTGTCGAGTTACCCGGCCACGGCCGGCGAGCCGCGCCTGCGCGAGGCCATCACCGGCTGGGTGCAGCGGCGTTATGGCGTGGCGCTGGATGCTGCGACACAGGTGCTGCCGGTGAACGGCTCGCGGGAAGCCTTGTTCGCGCTGGCGCAGACCGTGATCGACCCGACACGGGTCGGCGCCACCGTGGTCTGCCCGAACCCGTTCTACCAAATCTACGAGGGCGCGGCGCTGCTGGCCGGAGCGCAGACGGCGTTTGCCAACAGCGATGCGGCACGCAATTTCGCGGCCAACTGGAGCACCATCGACGCCGCCACCTGGGCCCGCACGCAACTGCTCTACGTCTGCTCGCCCGGCAACCCGACCGGCGCGGTGATGCCGCTGTCGGAATGGCAGGCCTTGTTCGAGCTGTCCGACCGCCACGGCTTCGTGATTGCCAGCGACGAGTGCTACAGCGAGATCTACTTCTCGGGCGAGCCGCCGCTCGGCGCCCTGCAAGCCGCCAAGACACTCGGCCGTGACGATTTCCGCCGCCTGGTCACGTTCACCAGCCTGTCCAAGCGCAGCAATGTGCCGGGCATGCGCTCGGGTTTTGTCGCTGGCGATGCGGCGGTGTTGAAGAACTTCCTGCTCTACCGCACCTACCACGGCAGCGCGATGAGCCCGGTGGTGCAGGCCGCCAGCATCGCGGCCTGGAACGACGAAGCCCATGTCGTGGCCAACCGCGAGCTGTACCGCGCCAAGTTCGCCCGGGTCACGCCGCTGCTGGCCGGCGTGCTGGACGTGCAACTGCCCGACGCCGGGTTCTACCTCTGGGCCGGCGTGCCGTGCTTGGACGGCGCGAGCGCCGAGGGCGACGACATCGCCTACGCTCGCGGCCTGCTGGCTCAATACAATGTCGCGGTGCTGCCCGGCAGCCTGTTGGCGCGCCAAGCCCACGGCGTCAACCCCGGCAGCGGGCGCATCCGCATGGCGCTGGTGGCCGGCCTGGACGAATGCGTCGAAGCCGCCCGGCGCATCGTCTCTTACACGCAAAGCCTCACATGACCCGACAACTGCAAAACATCATCGACCTCGCCTGGGAAGCCCGCGCCAAGCTCGACACGGTCAACGCACCCGAGCTGCGCGAGGCCGTCGAGCACGTCATCGCCGATCTCAACGCCGGCCGCATCCGCGTCGCCGAGCGCCAGGGCGTGGGCCAATGGACGGTGAACCAGTGGATCAAGAAGGCGGTGTTGCTGTCGTTCCGCCTGAACGAGAACAAGATCATGCGCGCCGGCGACCTCGGCTTCTTCGACAAGGTGCAGACCAAGTTCGCCCACCTCGACGAAGCCCAGATGCGCGCCACCGGCGTGCGCGTGGTGCCACCTGCGGTGGCGCGGCGCGGCAGCTACATCGCGAAAAAC
>JANOKY010000714.1:0-2690 GCA_031419635.1 Burkholderiales bacterium
TTTGCCGCGCTGCGCCTGCGCGAGGCCGATCTCGACAAACACCTGACGACGCCCGACGAGAAGAAGGACGACGCCCGCATCAAGGCCCGCGACGAAGCGCGCAAGAAGTTCGAAGAGCAGCAGGCCAAGAGCAAGGAGCCGCTCAAGCCCCTGCCCGAATTCGGCACGCTCGAAGACTTCCCGTTGCGCCAGGCGCTGAACCAGTTGCAGGGCAAGACGGTGATGGCCTCGAAGACCGCGGTCGAGCGGCGGGCTGAAGCAAAGACCGAGTGAATTTTTCTACGCACCCTTGAAAGGCCCGCCCCCGGCGGGCCTTTTCGATGACCGACGACCAACTTCTTCGCTACTCGCGCCACATCCTGCTCGATGAGTTGGGCATCGAGGGCCAGCAGCGCCTGCTGGCCTCGCACGCACTGATCATCGGTGCCGGCGGCCTGGGCTCACCGGTGGCGCTGTACCTGGGCACGGCCGGCGTCGGGCGCATCACCATCGTCGACCACGACACGGTCGACGTCACCAACCTGCAGCGCCAAATCGCGCACAACCTGGCGCGCGTCGGCAAGCCCAAGGCCGAGTCGGCGCGCGACACCATCGCGGCGATCAACCCCGATGTGCAAGTCACGCCGCTGGTGGAACGCGCCGATGCCACGCGGCTGGATGCCCTGGTGCGAGACGCCGATGTGGTCGTCGATTGCAGCGACAACTTCGCCACCCGCCATGCCGTCAACGCGGCCTGCGTGGCCCACCGCAAACCGCTGGTGTCAGGCGCGGCGATCGGCTTCGATGGCCAGGTCTCGGTCTACGACACGCGCAACGCCGAAGCCCCCTGCTATGCCTGCCTGTTCCCGGCCGAGGCCACCTTTGAGGAAGTGCAGTGCGCCACGATGGGCGTGTTCGCGCCCCTGGTGGGCATCATCGGCTCGGTGCAAGCGGCCGAAGCGCTGAAGCTGCTGGCCGGCATTGGCACCTCGCTCGCGGGCCGTTTGCAGATGCTCGATGCGCGCGCGATGGAATGGACCGAGATCCGCATGCAGCGCAGCGCGGGCTGCACCGTCTGCGCCAGGCGTTGAGCATTTGCCCCCGGCTGGGGAAGGGCTGCGGTGCGGGCCAGCCCAGTTCGAATTGATTCAAAGGTGCATCGCCCTCACCCCTGCCCTCCCAACGGGAGAGGCTGCAATTCAGATCCGCAGCGAGGCCAGGAGGGCGCCGGCCACTTCGAGGCCCTCGGCTTCGGATTTGCGGCGCAAGGCCTCGCGCCGCGCGCCGGGCAGGCGCACACCCTCGTCCTCGAGCATCTCGGCCACCAGCACTTCCACGCGGTCGAGGTAATGCGCCGAGCCGGCCAGCGCGCCGGGGTCGACGACGATGAAGGCTTGGCCGATGCGCGGCCGGTTGCCTTCATCGACGAAGAAGCTCGAGGCTTCGAAGCCGAACTGCGCGCCGATCAGCGCCGTGACCAGCAGCTCGACCACCAGCGCCAGCATCGCGCCCTTGGGGCTCGACACCGCGCCCAGCGGCAGCATCGAGCCGGCCAGCGCCGCCTTCGCATCGGTGGTCGGCTGGCCATGTTCATCCAGGGCCCAGCCGAGCGGGATCGGCTCGCCCTTCTTGGCCGCGACCATGACCTTGCCGCGGGCGACTTCGGAGAGACTGAGGTCGATCATCAAGGCGTCGGCTGCGCGGCGCGGGAACACCGCCGCAACGGGGTTGGTGCCGAAGATCGGGTGCTTGCCGCCGGCCGCCGGCATCGCCGCCGGCGAGTTGGCGAAGCCCAGGCCGACCATGCCCGCCGCAGCGACGGGGCGCAGGTGATCGACGACCACGCCGCAGTGGTGGCTGTTCATCACCCCGGCAAAGGCCACGCCATGCTCGCGGGCGCGGGCGATCGCCTCGGCCACCGCCAGCTCGCTGGCGGCGAAGGCCAGGCCCTCGGCGGCGTCGATCTGCACCGCGCCGCCGCGCTGCGCTGCGACGCGCGGCACAGCATCCTTGTTGACGCGGCCGTTGCGCAGGTGGGTGGCGTACTGCGCCACGCGCGACAGGCCGTGCGAGCCCAGGCCCTGCGATTCGGCCAGCACCAGGGCGCGGGCGGTGGCCGCGGCCATCGCTTCGTTCGCGCCCGCCGCTTGCAAGGCGCGCTGCACCAGGCCGCGCAACTCGTCAACGCCGACACGGCTCACCGCAAGGCCTCCAGCACCTTGTCGGCAATCATGAAGCTGACGCGCTCGTTGCTTTCGGCCGAGACGCCGGCGATGTGCGGCGTCAGCAGCAGGTTCGGGCAATCGGCGAAATGCGCGCTGGCCGGCACCGGCTCGGTGGCGAAGACATCGATCGCCGCGCCGCCGAGGTGGCCGCTTTTCAGCGCCGCAGCCAACGCCACTTCATCGACGATGCCGCCGCGCGCGGTGTTGATCAGCACCGCGCCGCGCCTCATCGCGGCGATGCGCTTGGCATCGAACAGGTTGCGCGTCGAATCGACCAGCGGCACATGCAGGCTGACCACATCGGCGCTGGCGATCAGGCCGTCGAGGCCCAGGGCGCGCACGCCCAGCGCGGCGTAGGCCGGGTGATCGCTGGCCAGCATCGCATCGAAGGTGACCACCTCCATACCGATCGCGCGCGCCAGCCTGGCGGTGAGCTGGCCGATCGAGCCGAAGCCGATCAGTCCCAGGGTCTTGCCCGCCGTCTCG
>JANOKY010000715.1:0-6735 GCA_031419635.1 Burkholderiales bacterium
CGGCCAGGTGAGTTTGAGCGTGATGTGCCACAGCACCTGGAACACGTTCGCGCCGCTCATCATGGCCGACTCCTCGAGCGAGGGGTCCATCGCGCGAAAGGCTGCCGTCATCAGCAGAAAGGCCACCGGCGAGTAGTGCAGTCCATCGACCCAGATCATTCCCCACATCGAGTAGATGTTGAAGACCGGCTCGCTGAGGTTGAAGAGCGACATCAGCACCAGGTTGACGATGCCGATCTTCGGGCTGCCGAGCAGGATCCAGGCCACCGTGAACAGGATGCCGGGAATCACCAGCGGGATCAGCGACAAGGCGAAGAACAGGGACTTGAACGGCGTGTTGGTGCGCTCGTTCATCCAGGCCAGCGAGGTGCCGACGAAGAAGGCGAAGGCCGCCGTGCCGATCGCGAACTGCATCGAGGTCCAGAACAGGCGCGCGGTGTCGCTGCTGGTGTAGGCCGTGATGTAGTTGCCGAAGGTGAATACCGCCGCCTTGGTGGCGGTCTGCGGCGTGAAGAAGCTCTGCCAGAGCAGGAAGCCCAGCGGCACCACCGCGATGTAGACCGTGAACGCGACGCAGGCGCCGATGACGATCCACTGCCAGTTCAGCGCGAAGCGCTTCGCCACGCTACTGCCGGGCGCCATGGCGCCCGGCAGTGGCTGAGGCTGAGCCTGCGATGAGGTGTCGGCCATTTATAATGTTCTGTTATGCGGAACACTGGTCCATATAGAGATACAAGACTGTAGGGGCCGCCCTGATGGGTGTCAAGGCGAACGCGCTCCGGAATAACCCCCTCGTGCGCATTCGACCTGCTCGCGCAGCGCCACTTCCCGACCGCTGCGCGACGATTCGAGGGCTGCCACGCACAATTCCAGATTCGCCAGGCCCCAGCGGCCGTCGTGCACCGGCGACCGACCGCCCTCGATGGCCTCGTGAAACTCGTCCAGCACCCGATCGCGCGGGCTCCGGCTCAGCGACACCGCGATCTCGCGCTGGCCTTCGGCGGTGTGGACCAGCAGTCCGGCCGGCGATTGGCGGATGTCGCCGCGCTCGCAGCTCACCACGGTGAGGCCGAAGAACGGCTGGTAAGGCGCGTGGTCGGGAATGGCCGTGCGAGCCCTCACCTGCTTGGCCTTCAACGCCTGCTCCGGCGTCTGCATCGCGGTCGACGCCTGACGCCGCTGGCGTTGCGCCGGTGGCTGGTGAAGGCCCCACTCCGAGATGTCGAAACACAGGTCCATGCTCGACAAGCCGCCATAACCGTTGTAGACCGCCGTTGCCGCAGCGCCGTCTTCGAAATCGATGAAGGCGATGTGCGCGCCGATGGCGCGGCGCTGTGGATCCCAATCGAAGACTTTCGCGCGCACGCTGCGGGCCCCGCCGCCGCACAGGAGTCGGATCACGTCGAACTGGTGGGCACCCTGCCGGAACGTGACACCGCCTCCCCGCTCGGCATCGAGTTCGTCTGCGCGACGGGGTCGGTGGAGCCAATCGGTGAAACACCAGGTGTTGACCATGCGCACGGCGCCGAGCTCGCCCGACTCGATCAGTTCGCGCATGGCCTGGATTGGCGCGTCAAAACTGTGCGAATGACCGACCAGCAGCACCACGCCGGCGCGCGCCGCCGCATCGACCATCCTGCGAGCCTCGTCTAGCTGCGTGGCCATGGGCTTCTCGACCAGCACATGCTTGCCTGCCGCCGCCGCCTGCTGCACCTGCTCGGCGTGCAGCGCCGTTGGCGTGGCGAGATAGACCGCATCGAGCCCCGCATGGGCCAGCAGGTCCGGCAACGAGGCATACGCTGCAACGCCGTGCTCCTGCTGCGCACGGGTGCGCACCTCGGCCGCCGGCTCGGCCAGCGCCACCCACTCGAAGCCCGGGTGACGCCTCAGTGCCGGGACGAAGGCATGGCCCGCAGCGCCCAGGCCAGCCACGCCGATGCGGATGCGGATGCGGCCGCCAGCCATTGAGTGACTACTTGGCCTTCTTGACGATCATCTCGTCAAAGTTCTTCAGCCATTTGTCCTGCAGGTCGAGCGCACGCGCCGGGTCGACCATCCTCATCGACACGTTGCTCATCGAGTGGCCGATGAGCCGGCTCGCGGGCACGAAGTCGGCCTCGTACAGGAGCTTCTGCCCTTCGCCGAGCATGAAGTCGATGACCAGCCGCGCCGAGGCCGGGTGCGGCGCGCGCCGCAGCATTGCGATCGTGCTCGCCTGCGCGATCACCGGCTGCAGCGCCAGGCCTTCGATCGGCGCGCCCTTCTTCTTCAACTGCTCCGGGTTCCAGCTGTACACCGTGAGTGCGAACGGGATGTCGCCCGAGGCCACCAGGTTGGTCAGCGCCGAGTGGCCCTTGCGTGCCGAGATGCCGTTGCCGGCGACGATGGCATTGAAGACCTTCGTGCCCTGCTCCTCACCGAGTTCATTCAGCAGGGTGCCGAACCAGACATGGTTGTTGGCCTCGATGCCCAGGCGGCCCTTCCACTTCGGGTCGGCCAGGTCCTGGTAGGTCTTGGGCAGGTCTTCCTTCTTCACCGCATTCGTGTTGTAGGCCGCTGTCCAGACGTCGAGCGTGATGCCGGCCCAGGCCTTGTGCGTCGGCGCTGCCGCCGGGACCAGGTCCTTCAGATACGGCGACCAGACTTCCTGCAGCAGCTTCTCGCGGTAGGCGGCCTCGTTCTCGGGCGCGTTGTTCTGCACGACGTCGACCTCGAAGCGCCCGCCACGGGCTTCGCTGATGACCCGCTGCAGTACCGCCTCGGAGCCCGAGCGCCAGGCCTTGACCTTGATGCCGTACTTCTTGGTGAAGGCCGCCATCACCACCGGCAGGTTCGGGTACACGTGGTAGACCGACAGCTCGCCGCTTTCCTTCTTCGCCGCCTCGACCAGCTTGTCGTGCCGGTCGGCGCCCTGGTAGAGCGGCAAGTCGCGCGAGCCCGCAGGCTGCGCCAGCACGGCGGCAGGCGTGCCCGCCAGCACCAACGCGACGGCAATGGCCTGGCAGAGGATTCGCTTCATGCGGGACTCCCTTGCGTGCGGCGACGCAAGTACTCGAAGTTGATGGTGTATTGCTCCGGCCGCGTGATGTCGCGGTGCAGGCGCTGGATGGCTTCGGCCGAGAAGGTTTCGCCGATGCCGCCGCCGGCTTCGGCCAGCAACTGGATCTCGCAGGCGTTCTCGAGCATCAGCGCCAGCACTGTCGATTCCTCGACCGTGGCCCCCACCACGGCCACGCCGTGGTTGCGCATCAGCACCGACTTGAAGGCGCCGAGCGCGCGCGCCACGCCGGCACCCTTGTCGGGCGCGCGGATCAGGTCGATCGTGTCGGTGAAGGTCGGCAGGCCGTCGGCGAAGGCCACCGCCGGCTGGCTGATCGGCCGCAGCGCGCGGCCGGTGGCCGAAAAGGCCACCGCATGCGTCGGGTGCGTGTGGATCACGCTCATCACGTCGGGACGCGCCTTGTAGATCTCGGAGTGGATGAAGACCTCGCTGTGGCGGCGCCCGCCGCCGCCGACCTTCTCGCCAGCGAGGTTGCAGAGCACGATGTTCTCGCGCGTGATCTCGTCGAGGCCGAAGCTGTGCGGCTTCATGTAGAAGTGCGTCGGATCGCCCGGCACACGGATCGACACGTGGCCGCGCGTCAGGTCGCCCTGCCCCGCCGCTTCGAGGATGCGGCCGGCGGCGATCAGCTTGTCGCGAACTTCGTCATCGCTGATGGTTGAACCTTCGTGCTCCGAACTGCGGTGTTCGCTCTTGGGGCGGCCCGGCGTGCTCACGTCGCGTTCTCCGTCACAGCCTCGACGCGGCGACCTTCGTAGATCTCGACCAGCTCAGCCGCGATCGGCGCGTACTTTGCGTGCGTGCGCAGCATGAAGCTGGCGAAGCCGTCGCTGTTGTGGTGCTTCTTCTTTTCGTGCGGCAGGTCGATGCAGACATTGCGCGCCGGGTCGCGCAGCACGCCCATCGGGTCGAGGCCCTCCTGCACCTTCATCATCTCGCGGCGCAGCGCGCGGCGGTACATCACCAGGCCCTGATCTGACGCGCCGAGTTGCTCGCGCGTGCGGTCGGCGATGGGCCCTTGCGTGATCCACGCCATCATGTCCTGGCCGTCGATGTTGTCCATGATGAACTCGCCGCGTTCGTCCTTGAACGGCACCTCGTAGGTGTGCAGCTTCGCGCGCAGGCGCTCGGGAACGTGCGCCCCGGCTGGCGGCAGATAGGCGTTGTACCAGAGGTGCAGGGTGTGCTCGTCGTCGACCGGCACGCGCATCTGGAACGAGTGGTAGCGCGCCTTCGGGTCGCCGTTGCCGACCGCCAGGATGTTCGGGAACAGGATCGGGTGGCCGATGCGCCAGTCGTCGGAGTCTTTCGAATGGCCTTCGAGGAGACGGTGCTTGGTGATGCCGAACTCGAACTCGCGGAAGTCGATCTTCTCGTGGCGCGCACTGATCGCCACCTTGACGCCTTCCTTCTCCTTCAGGAACTCGTACTGGTGACCATGCAGCCATTCAGTGTGCACCGGGTCGAGCGAGTTTTCCATGATCTGCAGCCAGTTCACCGGCAGCAGCGCGCGGCCCATGATGCGAATCGCACCTTCGGCGACGAAGCCGTCGAAGCGCGGCAGCAAGGGCGCCGGTAAAGGCCCCAGATAGACGAACAGCACGCCACCCAGTTCCTGCACCGGGTAGGCCTCGGTGCTGCAACGGTCGCGGAAAGTCGGGTTGTTGGCCTCGAAGGGTTGGTGCAGGCAATGCCCCTTCGCATCGAACTCCCAGCCGTGGTACGGGCAGCGGATGCCCTGCTCGGTCGGGATGCCATGGAAGAACGAGGCGCGCCGGTGCGGGCACTGCTCGGCGATCAGGCCGAGTGCGCCCTGGCGGTTCTTGAACAGCACCAGGTCTTCGCCGAGCAGGCGCACGCGCTGCGTCCAGCGCTGCTCCATCTCGACTGCGGCGCCGATCGGCTGCCAATAGCGGCGCATCAATTCGCCCATCGGCGTGCCGCGCCCGACCTGCGTCAACTGCCGGTTGCCTTCTGCGCTTTCCATGACCTGTCCTTGCCGTGATCGCCCCGCAACCGTTCCTCTAATCGGAACCTTGGTCCGCATAGGGGCACAGGACTGTAGTGAGCAGCGCCCTCATCTGTCAACGCAAAGCGGGTCCGGTGTTACCCGTGAGGGTGTGGCAGCGATACTAGCGGCCGTGTCGAAAGTCGGTCGCAACGAACCCTGCCCCTGCGGCAACGGGCGCAAGTTCAAGCTCTGCCACGGCACCGTCGCCCTGGTGCCCGCCGCGTCGCCTGCACCTGCACCTGCAGCGGCGCGGCAATGCGGCGAATGCACCGCCTGCTGCGAAGGCTGGGCCGAAGGCGAGATCCGCGGCCACCGCATGCATCCGGGGCAGCCTTGCCATTTCCTCGAGGAAGGCGCCTGCACGATCTATGACGAGCGTCCGCAATCGCCCTGCCGCAACTTCGTCTGCGGCTGGCTGATGCCGGGCAGTCCGTTCCCAGAAGCGTTCCGCCCCGACCGGCTCGGCGTGATCATCGTGCCGATGCGCTGGCGAGACCGCCCCTGCTACGTGCTGTTGTCGGCCGGACGCGACCCCGACGCGGCCACCCTCGACTGGATGCGCCAGCATGCGCAGACCACCGGCTCGCCGTTTTACTACCAACAAGGCGGCGAGCGGCTGGGCTACGGCAACGCGGCGTTCCAGCAGGAAATGCTCGACAAGCTGCAGCGCGGCGAAAAGCTCTGGTAGGCCGGCACGGGGCCGGGCTCAGGCCCACGGCAACAAGGACACGTGGATCACATCCGGCGCGTAACCGCCGCCGACGGCCTTGATCGCCTTGTCGGCATCCTTCAGGCCGAAGGTGTGCGTCGTCACCCGCTCGAGCGGGAACCGGTGCGAGGCCAGTTGCTGCAAGGCCAGCTCGCAGGATTTGTAGCTGTGGCCGCGCGCGCTCTTGATGGTGATGTACTTGACCGTCACCTTGCCGATCGGGAAGTTCGGGAAGTCGGCCGTCTCGCCCTGGATCAGCAGCGTGCCGGCCTTGCGCTTGAGCGCCTCGACGCCGAGCAATACCGCCGAGGTGCCCGCGCCCGCGGTGCAGTCCAGCGCCACGTCGACGCCCTTGCCGCCGGTGATTTCCATGATCCGTTCGAGCGGGTTCTCGGTCTGCACGTCGATGGTGTGGTCGGCGCCGAGCAGCTTGGCGATCTCCAGCCGTTTGGCGTCCTTGCTGGTGCCGGTGACGATGATCAGGTCGGCCCCTGCCTGCTTGCACGCAACCACCTGGCTCAAGCCCTGCTGCCCTGGCCCCTGGATCAGCACGGTGGACGCATAGCCGACGCCCGAATCAAAGAGCGCCCACTCGATGCCGTTGGCCAGCGGCGTGACGATCCCGGCCAGCTCCGAGCTCACGTTGGCCGGCACATGGTGCAGCACGCAGTTCCAGGGTAGATAGACGTACTTCGCAAAGCCGCCCCACAGGTGCGGCGCGCGATCGCTCGACGTATAGCCGTAGCGGATGCCGTCGGGGTTGCTGCGCCAGTCGGTGGCCTCGCAATGCCGGTACTGGCCGAGGTGGCACCACTCGCATTGGCCGCAGGAAACGTAGTGTTCGAGGAAGACGCGGTCGCCCTCCTTGAAGCCCTTGCGCTCGGTGAACTTGCGGCCGGCCTTGGCGATGGTGCCGATGTTCTCGTGGCCCATGATCACCGGCCCGCCGGTCAG
>JANOKY010000716.1:0-2641 GCA_031419635.1 Burkholderiales bacterium
ATGCCGTACTTGCGGCCGTCGAGCGCGGCCGTTTTGGTGATGCCGGTGACGGCGTGCTTGGTGGCGGTGTAGGCCACCGAGTTCGGCCGCGGCGCATGGGCCGAGATCGAGCCGTTGTTGATGATCCGCCCGCCCTGCGGCTGCTGCGCCTTCATCAGGCGGAAGGCCTGCTGCGTGCACAGGAAGGTGCCAGTGAGATTGGCCGCGACAACGGCCTGCCACTGCTCGAACGGCAGCTCTTCGAGCAGGGTGCTGGCCGAGGACAGCCCTGCGTTGTTGAACAGCAGATCGAGCCGGCCGAAGCGCGCTTTGACCGCATCGAACAGCGCTGCCACCGAGGCCGGATCGCCGACATCGGTGGGTACGGCGATGGCGCGGTCGCGGCCCTCGGCGCAAGCGGCAATCGATGCTTCGAGCGCCTCGCGGCGGCGGCCGACGAAGGCCACGCGCCAGCCGTCGGCGATGAGCGCCTGGGCGCAGCCGCGGCCGATGCCGCTGCCGGCACCGGTGACGATGGCGGCTCGGGGCTGAGGCGTGGAGGTATCGGTCATGGTGGCGTGGTGCGAGTCGGGGTGCGCTATCGTACGGTCATCACACAACTTTGTGCCGAGACCCCTGTGGCCACCCATCCCGACCTGCTGACCGTGGCGCGCCTGGCGCCGTTCCTGATGCAGCCGCTGCAAGGCGCCTTCACGGTGCACGAGCGCCTGCATGACGAAGACCCTGCGGCGTTTGCGCGCATCGCGCCGCGCATCCGTGCGATCTGCGGCAGTGGCGAATCCAAAGTCAGCGCCGAGTTGATGGCCCAACTGCCAGCGCTCGAGATCGTCTCGATCATGGGCGTGGGCTACGACGGCGTGGACGTGGCTGCCGCCAAGGCCAAAGGCGTGATGGTGGCGCACACCCCCGACGTGCTCAACGACGACGTGGCCGATCTGGCGCTGGCGCTGATGCTCAACATCGCGCGGCGCATTCCTCAGGCCGATCGCTTTGTGCGCGAGGGCAAGTGGCCGGGCGGCCCGATGCCGCTGGCACGCAAGATGTCGGGCGCGCGGCTGGGCATCGTCGGCATGGGCCGCATCGGCCAGGCGATCGCCGAGCGCGCGCGCGCCTTCGGAATGCCTGTGGCCTACACCGCGCGCAGCGCCAAACCGGCGCTGCCCTACGCGTTCCATGCCACGCCGCGCGAGCTGGCGGCGGCGTCGGACTTCCTCGTCGTCATCACCCCCGGCGGCGCGGCCACCCGAAAGCTGATCGACGCCGACGTGCTGAGCGCGCTCGGCCCGCAGGGCTACCTGATCAACGTGGCGCGCGGCTCGGTGGTCGATGAAGCGGCGCTGATCACCGCGCTGCAACAGGGCTCGATCGCCGGCGCCGCGCTCGACGTGTTCGAGAACGAACCGAACGTGCCCGAAGCGCTGCGCCAACTCGACAACGTGGTGCTGGTGCCGCACATCGGCAGCGCCACCATGCAAACCCGCCACGCGATGGCCGCGCGCGCCTTCGACAACCTGCAAGCCCATTTCGCCGGCACGCCGCTGCCCAGCCCGGTGCCCGAGTGCCGTTGAGCGGAAGCCGGCCTTGCCCGCCAAAGCCCCGTTCCGGCTGAGCCCTTCGACAAGCTCAGGACAGGCTCTGTCGAAGCCCCGCTTCGTGCTCGTGATGGGCGTGAGCGGCTGCGGCAAAAGCAGCCTCGGCGAACGCCTGGCCGACGAACTCGGCGCCGTCTTCATCGAAGGCGACCACTTCCACCTGCCGCAAAACGTGCAGCGCATGACCGCCGGCATCGCCTTGACCGACGACGACCGCCAGGGCTGGCTCGAAGCCCTCGCCGCCCAACTGGCCCATGCGCGCGCGCAAGGCCACAGCGCGGTGCTCGCCTGCTCGGCGCTGAAGCGCCGCTACCGCGATGCCTTGCGCCAGGGCGCGCCCGGGCTGCATGTCATCCACCTGGCCGGCGACCGCGCCCTGCTGGCCTCGCGCCTGGCCGCGCGGCAGGGCCACTACATGCCGGCCACGCTGCTGCCGAGCCAACTGGCCACGCTCGAGCCGCCGCAGCCCGATGAAAACGCCCTCACGCTGGACATCGCCGCCGCACCCGCAACGCTGCTGCGCGCGATCATGAACACCCTGGAGCCCGCCATGAGCGACATGCCCACTTTCACGCAAGTCATCCTCGAAACCGGCGCCGACGGCCGTGCGCGCTGGCGCGAGCAGACCATCCCGCTGACCGAAGGCAAGCCCATGTCACGCCTGTCGCCGCTGCTGCCCAGCGGCGGCCTGCAACTGCGCGAGAGCCCGCTCGGCTTTCGCAGCGAGTTCCACTGCACCGAAACGCCGCAGTGGGTGTTCATTCTTCAGGGCCGCATGGAGATCGGCCTGCAAGACGGCACCAGCCGCGTATTCGGGCCCGGCGAACACTTCTATTCAGCCGACAAGCTACCCGCTGGCGCCATGTTCGATGCCAAGCGGCACGGCCACTGGAGCCGGCAGGTCGGCGACGAGCCGCTGGTGACGCTTTTCGTTCGTGGATGAGTCATCGCCACTGAGGGCAGCGCCGCAGCCGCCACAATCGGCGCATGAAAGCCCGTCAAACCCGTTTCGACATCGACCTGACCCTGTCGTACACGCTGCCGGCGAC
>JANOKY010000717.1:0-6035 GCA_031419635.1 Burkholderiales bacterium
TTCGAGGTCGTGCATCGCCAGGTAGAAGCCGCTGCCCAACTCCTCCATCTGCTGGATCGCTTCGAGCCGCTGTGCCGCCTGCTTCGTCAGGCCCTCGATATCGGGCACCAGCAGGTAGGCGTAGGCCTGGTGGTGGCTGCGGCCGACGCGGCCACGCAGTTGGTGCAACTGGGCCAGGCCGAACTTGTCGGCGCGGCTGATGACGATGGTGTTGGCGGTGGGCACGTCGATGCCGGTCTCAATGATCGTCGAGCACAGCAGCAGGTTGTGGCGCTGGGCGACGAAGTCGCGCATCACGCGCTCGAGTTCGCGCTCGGGCATTTGGCCGTGGGCGATGGCGATGCGCGCCTCGGGCAGCAGCTCGGCCAGCTTGTCGCGGCGGTGGCCGATGGTGTCGACTTCGTTGTGCAGGAAGTAAACCTGGCCGCCGCGCTTCAACTCGCGCAGCACCGCTTCACGGATCGTGCCCTGGCTCTCGTTGCGCACGAAGGTCTTGATCGACAGCCGGCGCTGCGGCGCGGTCGCGATGACGCTCAGGTCGCGCAGGCCCTCGAGCGCCATGCCCAGCGTGCGCGGGATCGGCGTGGCCGTCAGCGTGAGCACATCGACATCGGCGCGCAGGGCCTTGATGGCTTCCTTGTGACGCACGCCGAAGCGGTGTTCTTCGTCGATGACCAGCAGGCCCAGGCGCTTGAACTTCACGTCCTTGCTCAGCAGCTTGTGCGTGCCGACGACGATGTCGATGGTGCCGGCGGCGATGCCTTCGAGCGCGGCGTTGATTTCCTTGGTCGAACGAAAGCGCGACAGCTCGGCCACCTTCACCGGCCACTTGCCGAAACGGTCGACGATGTTCTGGAAATGCTGCTCGGTCAGCAGCGTGGTCGGGGCCAGCAGGGCCACCTGCTTGCCGCCGATGACCGATACGAATGCGGCGCGTAGGGCGACCTCGGTCTTGCCGAAGCCGACATCGCCGCAGATCAGCCGGTCCATCGGTTTCGGGCTCACCAGGTCCTGGATCACGGCATGGATCGCGGCGCGCTGGTCGGGCGTTTCTTCGAAGCCGAAGCTGGCCGCGAAGGCCTCGTAGTCGTGCGCCGAGTAGCGGTGGGCATAACCTTCGCGCGCGGCGCGGCGGGCGTACAAGTTCAACAGTTCCGCGGCGCTGTCACGCACCTGCTCGGCGGCCTTGCGCTTGGCCTTTTCCCACTGGCCCGAACCCAGCCGGTGCAGGGGCGCCTCTTCGGCCGAGACGCCGGTGTAGCGGCCGATCAGTTGCAGTTGCGCCACCGGCACATACAGCGTGGCCTTCTCGGCGTATTCGAGGTGGAGGAATTCGGAGGGGCCCCCATCCTGTCCATTCGCCAGGTCGATGTGGATCAGCCCGACATAGCGCCCGATGCCGTGGTTGATGTGCACGACAGGGTCGCCGACTTTCAGCTCCGACAAATCCTTGATCAGCGCATCGACGTTGCTGACCTGCTCCTGCTTCCTGCGCCGCCGCGTAATCGGTGCGCTGGCGAAGAGTTCGGTCTCGGTGAAGAACTGGATCGCTGATCCCACATCGGTGCCGCCGTCGCGCTGCCAGTGAAAGCCGGCAGCCAGCGGCGCGGCGACGATCGCCACCTTCGCGTCACCGGCTTCGAATTCGGCCAGCGTGGCCACGCTCGGCACGTCGATGCGGTGGTCGCGCAGCAACTCGAGCAGGCTCTCGCGCCGGCCCTCGCTTTCGGCCACCAGCAGCACGCGCGCGGCGGTGCTGTCGATGTGGCGCTCGAGCCGGGCCAGCGGCTCGGTGGTGCCGCGGTCGATCGCCACGTCGGGCAGCGGGCGTGCCCAGGCAACTTCCGCCGCGCCGCGCAGCGCCAGCGTGGCGTGCGGCTGCGTCAGCGCGAAGAAGTCTTCAACCTTGAGGTAGATCTCGTCGGGCGCCAGGATCGGCCGCTCGGGGTCGTGCTGCAGGAAGCGGTGGCGCTCGCGGGTGTCGGTCCAGAAGCGGTTCAGCGCCTCGTCGATCTCGCCGTGCAGCACAAGCGCGGCGTCGCTGCCGAGGTAGTCGAACAGGGTCGCAGTCTGCTCGAAGAACAGTGGCAGGTAGTACTCGATGCCGGCGGTGGCGATACCCGCGCCGAGGTCCTTGTAGATGCGGCTCTTGGTCGGGTCGCCGTCGAGCTTCTCGCGCCAGCGGGCGCGAAAGGTCGCGCGCGCAGCATCGTCCATCGGGAACTCGCGGCCGGGCAACAAGCGCACCTCGGGCACCGGGTACAGGCTGCGCTGCGAGTCGGGGTCGAAGGTGCGGATCGAATCGATCTCGTTGTCGAACAGGTCGATGCGAAACGGCACCGGTGAGCCCATCGGGAACAGGTCGATCAACCCACCACGCACCGCGTACTCGCCCGGGGACACCACCTGGCTGACATGCTGGTAGCCGGCCAGCGTGAGCTGCGACTTCAGCGCCGCTTCGTTGAGCTGGTCTTTCTGCTTGAACTGGAAGGTGGTGCCGGCCATGAAGGCCGGTGGCGCCAGGCGGGTTAGCGCCGTCGTTGCCGGCAGCAGCACGACGTCGACATCGTGCACCGACAGCAAGCGCCACAGCGTGGCCAGGCGCTCGGAAATCAAATCCTGGTGCGGGCTGAAGGTGTCGTAGGGCAGCGTCTCCCAATCGGGGAACACCGCTATGCGCAGCCCCGGCGCGAAGAACGGCAGCTCATCGGCCAGGCGCTGCGTATCGGCCGGATCGGCCGTGACAATGGCGCCGATGCGGCCCTGCTGCACCCAGCCCTGCGCCATGCGCGCGAGCAACAACGCATCGGCCGAGCCGAGCGGGCGGGGCTGGGTGAAACGCTTCCCCGGCGCGATGGTGGGTAACTGCATGGAGATCGAACGAAGGGGCGGATTCTAGAATCGACCCCAATGACCACAGCTGCCGACAACGACGACGCGAAGTGTTATGCACTCGTGCCTTGCGCGGGTGTCGGCGCGCGGGCGGGTGCCGGGGGGCCGAAGCAGTACGCCGTCGTCGCAGGCCGCACCGTGGTGATGCACACGCTAGCCGCGCTGCAGGGCGTGCCGCGATTGGCGGTGACGCTGGTCGTGCTGGCGCGCGACGACACACAGTTCGAGCACGCTGCGCCGTCGTTCGCCGGTTGGGCCCTGCGCTGCGGCGGCGCCACGCGCGCGGCGAGCGTAGCTGCCGGGCTGACGGTGCTGGCCGAACGCGGCGCGCGATCGCACGACTGGGTGCTGGTGCACGATGCGGCCCGCTGTCTGTTGCGTGCCGACGCGGTCGAGCGCTTGATCGATGCCTGCAAGGGTGACGCCGTCGGCGGCCTGCTGGCGCTGCCGCTGGCCGATACGCTCAAGCAGGCCAGCCAGGGCCATCGCGTCGCCGCCACGCTCGACCGCCGCGACAAGTGGACGGCGCAGACGCCGCAGATGTTTCGCCTCGGCATGCTTCGCGACGCCCTGGCGCAAGCCGGCGACGCGGTGACCGATGAAGCCAGCGCCATCGAAGCGCTCGGCCATGCCCCCTTGCTCGTGCACGGCGAGCCCGACAACTTCAAGCTCACCTGGCCGGCCGACTTCGCGCTGGCCGAGCGTTTGCTCAGGAACCCCACATGAAGCTGCGCATCGGTGAAGGCTGGGACACGCATGCGCTCGTTGTGGGTCGGCCCCTCGTGCTCGGCGGCGTAACCGTTCCGCACAGCCACGGATTGGCGGGCCACTCGGACGCCGATGTGCTGGCGCATGCCATCACCGATGCGCTGTTCGGTGCCGCTGCGCTCGGCGATATCGGGCGGCACTTTCCCGACATCGACGCCGCCTTCAAAGGCGCCGACTCGATGGCGCTGCTGGCCGAGGCCGCAGTACGCGTGCGTGCCGCCGGCTACGAGATCGTCAACATCGACAGCACCATCGTCGCGCAGGCGCCGAAGCTGGCGCCCTACATCGATGCGATGCGTGCGCGGATGGCCGCCATGCTGGGCATCGCGGCCGAGCAGATCAACGTCAAGGCCAAGACGGCCGAGAAGATGGGCCCGGTGGGCGAGGGCCGCGCGATCGAGGCGCGTGCTGTGTGCCTGATGCTTGAGCGCTGAACTACGGCGCTCGCTTCAGGCGGATGTGTGCGACGAGCCCTCCATCGGGCGCATTGTCGACCTCGAACTGCCCGCCCATGCGCTGCATCGCCTTCTCGACGATCGCCAGCCCCAGGCCGGCACCGGTGGCCGCGGTGCGCGCGGCATCGCCGCGGTAGAAGGGCGTGGTCAACTGCGACAGCTTTTCCGGCGCCACGCCGGAGCCCTGGTCGCGCACGCTGACGATGATCCAGGGCCCCGAGCGGGCGTAGGTCACCGTCACCATCGCGATGCCGCTGTCGGTGCTGCGGCCGTAGCGCCGGGCATTTTCGAACAGGTTGCCGAAGACACGGCCGAGTTCGACTTCGTCGGCCATCACCCGCAGGTCGATCGCCAGCCGCGAAGTGATGCTGATCTCGCGCGGGTCGCGGAAGGTGGCGGCTTCCTTGTCGACCAGCGGCGACAGGTGCACCGGCACCAGCCGCGCGTCGCCGGGGCGGGCGTAGTCCATGAACTTGTCGATGATGGCGTCGAGCTGTTCGATGTCCAGGGCCATGTTCTGCCGCGCCTCTTCGTCGTTGACGCTCATCTCGGCTTCCAGGCGCAGGCGCGCCAGCGGCGTGCGCAGGTCGTGGCTGATGCCGGCCAGCATCACCGCGCGGTCTTCTTCCACCTTGGCCAGTTCGCGGGCCATGCGGTTGAAGCCCATGTTGACCTCGCGGATCTCGCTGGTCAGCGTGTTCTCGTCGAGCACGGAATCGAACTCGCCTTCACGGATGCGGCTGGCGGCAAAGCTCAGGTCGCGCAGCGGCTGGTTGATCAGCCGCGCGATCGAGACCGAGCCCAGCAGCGTGGCCAGCAGGGCGATGCCGATCCAGACGAACCAGGTGCCCGGCGTCACCGGCACCACGCGCGCGGCATCGGCCTGCAGCCAGTACGGCTCCTTCTCGATGTGAAAGCCGACCCACAGCCCTGGCTGGCCGTTGACGGCGCTGGCCACCACCGTGTCGGCCTCCAGCCGTGAACGCAGCTCGGCGCCGACACGGCGGGTGAAGCGGTCGACCTCGAACGGCTCCCAACGGTCGCCCGGCTCGCGCGGTAGCACGCGCATCGACTCCTGGTCGGTCATGGTCTTGACGACCGCCACGCGGTTGATGCTGTCGGAGTAGCGCAGCGCCGCGCGCGACAGATTCACCAGGCTGGCGATCTGCTGCGCCGCCTGCACCGCGCGCGGCTCGAGCTCGAGCGCGCGCAGGGTCTGCACCCAGGCAAAGATGCCGCCGGCCAGCAGCAATGCCAACAGGAAGAAGGTGCGCGAGAAGAGACTCAGGCCGACAGTCTGACGGGGCATGGGGCGGGATGATGCCTCAGGCCACCGCGGTCAACGCTCTCTCAGTTCGTGCCATCGGGGACAAACACATAGCCCACGCCCCACACCGTCTGGATATAGCGCGGCTGCGCCGGGTCGGGTTCGATCATCTTGCGCAGGCGCGAGATCTGCACGTCCAGGCTGCGGTCGAAGGGTTCGAACTCGCGGCCGCGGGCCAGTTGCGCCAGTTTGTCGCGGCTGAGCGGCTGGCGCGGATGCCGCACCAGGGCCTTCAACATCGAGAACTCGCCGGTGGTCAGGGCCATCTGTTCGCCGTCCTTGGTCAGGCGGCGCAGCGACAGGTCGAATTCGAACGGGCCGAAGGTGACCGATTGCTGGTCCTTGGCGGGCGCACCCGGGGCTCCCATGGCGGGCCGGCGGCGCAGCACGGCGTGAATGCGGGCGAGCAATTCGCGCGGGTTGAAGGGCTTGGGCAGGTAGTCATCGGCGCCCATCTCCAGGCCGACGATGCGGTCGGTCTCGTCGCCGCGGGCGGTCAGCATCAGGATCGGGATTTCGGACTTGGCGCGCAGTTGCCGGCACAGCGTCAAGCCGTCGTCGCCAGGCAGCATCAGATCGAGCACCACCAGGTC
>JANOKY010000718.1:0-3104 GCA_031419635.1 Burkholderiales bacterium
GGAACTGGTCGCTCTGGTCGATCTGGCCGGCGCGCGGCGCGATCTCGGCGTTGGCAAAACTGCGCACGGCGTCGCGCAAGGCGTCGATGTCTTCGCCGAGCTGGAAGTCGAGGCCGGGGAGGGTGCTCATGGGGTTTCTCCTGGGAATGGTTTCAATGCGTGAGGCCGCGGCCCTGCACGGTCATTACCGTGGCGCTCATCGTGGCACACAGGGATTCGGGCCCGCCGGCTTGATGCTGCCAGGCCCGGCCTTCGACGACGCTGATCGTGCGCCCGGCCTTGACAACGACGCCCTCGCAGCGCAACCAGGGCCCGCGCGCCGGGGCCAGCAGGTTGACTTTGAATTCGATCGTCAGTACCGCGGCATCGGCCGGCATCAGCGAAAACGCGGCGTATCCACAGGCCGAGTCGAGCGCGGTGGCGACGATGCCGGCGTGCAGGAAGCCATGCTGCTGCGTCAGCTCGGGCTTGTGCGCCAACACGATGACGACGCGGCCGGCGTCGGCCACCTCGAGCGTGGCGCCCAGGGTGGCCATCACCGCCTGGCGCGCGAACGAATCGTGCAAGCGCTGGCGAAAGCCGGGGTCGGCGGGGGTGGTGTGTTTCATCGGTGTGCGCTGGTTTTGCTGGCCGCCGCCAGCAGGCGCCTGCAGCGTTGCTCATGCTGGCCGATTTCGGCCAGCATGATGCGCAGGTCGTCCTGCTGCTGTTCCAACTGCGTGCGGTGGCTTTGCAGCATGGCCGCGAAGGCCTGCAACTGCGGCGCGGTGTCGGCCTCGGAGTCGTACATGCGCACGAGCTGCAGGATTTCCTGCAAGGACAGGCCCAGGCGCTTGCCGCGCAGCGTGAGCTTGAGCCGCGTGCGGTCGCGCTGCGAATAGACGCGGTTGCGGCCGGCGCGCGCCGGTTCGAGCAGGCCGGTGTCTTCGTAGAAGCGGATCGCGCGCGGCGTGACATCGAACTCGGTGGCCAGCTCGGTGATCGTGAAGCGGCGGCTGGCGTTCATGTCGGTAGACTGGGCACTTGACGTTGACGTAAACGTAAATGTAAGGCCGCGCCGTGAATCCCGAAGAAGCCGAACTGCACTACCCGCTGGCCGACGCCGTGCCCACGCTGGGCACCACGATCGACGTCGCGCCCGGCGTGCGCTGGTTGCGCATGGGCCTGCCGTTTGCGCTGGACCATATCAACCTGTGGCTGCTGCGCGACCGCCAAGAGGGTGTTGAAGGCTGGACGATCGTCGACTGTGGCATCGCCAACGATGCCACCCGCGCCGCCTGGGAGCAGGTCTTTGCCGCGCACCTCGACGGCCTGCCGGTGCTGCGCCTGATCGTCACCCACATGCACCCCGACCACATGGGCCTGGCGCATTGGCTGACCGAGAAGTGGCAATGCCGCTTGTGGATCAGCAGCACCGATTACAACGCCGCGCGCCTGGCCAGCCAAAGCACCATCGGCTTCGGCGGCGAGCGCTCGGCGGCCTTCTTCGTCAGCCACGGCCTGACCGACCCCGAGGCCATCGCCAAGGTGCGCGCGCGCTCGAATTACTACGCCGGGATGGTGCCGCAGGTGCCCGCTGCGTACCGGCGCCTGATGGACGGCATGACGCTGGACATCGGCGGCCATGCCTGGCAATGCATCGCTGGCTACGGCCACGCGCCGGAGCACATCGCGCTGCATGGCCCCCAGCTCGGCCTGCTGATCTCCGGCGACATGGTGCTGCCGCGCATCTCGACCAACGTCAGCGTCCATGACTTGGAGCCCGAATCCGATCCGCTGGCGTTGTTTCTCACCTCGCTCAGGCGTTTCGACAACCTGCCCGCCGACACCCTGGTGCTGCCCTCGCACGGCAAGCCCTTCACCGGCCTGCACACACGCACGCGCCAACTGCATGCGCACCACGAGGCCCGCCTGGCCGACGTGATGACGGCCTGCGCCGCAAGGCCCTGCCACGCCGCCGACCTGCTGCCGGTGCTGTTCAAGCGCAAGCTCGACCTGCACCAGACCACCTTCGCCATGGGCGAGTCGATCGCCCACCTGCATGCGCTGTGGCATGCCGGCAAGTTGCGCCGCCAGGCCGGGGCCGACGGCATGTGGCGCTTCAGCAGCGTCTGAGCAAAAAGGACAAGGCCCGCGGAGCGAACCCCGCGGGCCTTGGCTTACGTCTCAGTCACTCTCCCCAACCTCTACCGACTCTTACCGACCCCTACCGACCGTTTTCACCGGGCTGTGCGCCCCGGCGCAGCGCAGATGACAGCGTTGGGATCAGTGTGTCGGCTGCCACTGCGCGTGGCGATCCCCGATTGCGGGGATTGGGCACGCCGGTTCAGGGGGCGGCGTGCATTCGTGCTCGGTCTGTCAGTCGAACACAGGCAACACATCGTCACGCAACGTGCCGCGGGCGCGCTCGTAGTCGGGCAGCACCGAGCGCACGACGTCCCAGAACGCGGCGCTGTGGTTCATCTCGCGCAGGTGGGCGAGTTCATGGGCAACGACGTAGTCGATCGTCGGCATCGCAAAGTGCACCAGCCGCCAGTGCAGGCGGATCGCGCCGTCGGCACCGGCGCTGCCCCAGCGCGTGGTGGCCGAGCTGAGCGACAGGCGCGTCATGCGCACGCCGAGCTGCGCCGCAAAGTGGCGGCAGCGTTCGTCGAAGATGCGCCGGGCTTGGCGCTGTAGCCAGCTCTGCACGGCATCGCGGATTTGCTCGGGCTCCGCGCTCTGCGGCAGGCCCACATGCAGCGTCAGGCGCGGCACGCCGGGCAGGGTGTCTTCGGCGGTTTGCAGCGCGGCACCGGTGCTGCGCGTGTCGAGGACCACGATCACGGTTTCGCCGAGGAACGGAATGGTCGTGCCGTCGCGCCAATCGACCTTGGCGCGGGTCAGGCGGCGGGCGCGTTCGTCCTGCTCCTGTAGCTTGGCCAGGATCCAGCGCGCTTTCTCCTGCAAGGCCGCATTGACCTCGCCGTGGCCGACCCAGCGTGGCGCGCTGACCACCAGGCCGTCGGCGCCGACAACGAAGCCGATGCTCTTGCGCCGGGCGCGGCGGAACTCGTAAGCCACGCTGTGGCCGTTGAGCTTGGCTTCCTGGCTGGCGCGCGGGT
>JANOKY010000719.1:0-3546 GCA_031419635.1 Burkholderiales bacterium
TGACGGTGGAAAACTGCAGCACCGAGTCGCCGAGCAGCCAGCTCGCCAGCGTGCCGGCCGCGAGTTCGTAGAGCAGGCCGCAGGCGGCGACGACGAAGACGGACGCCAGCAGGGCGACTTCGGCGGGGGCGATGCGCGCGCCGCCAGCCCCCGCCCCGGCCCTCCCCCAACGGGGGACAGGGTCGCTATCAGCCATGCACCGAGGCCGAGACGATCAGGCCGATGGCGATGCACATCGCGCCGACGACGATGGCCAGGGCGAGGTTTTTCTTCTCGACGATCTCGTTCCACAGGTCATAGGGCGTGAGCTTGTCGATGATGAGAAAGCAGACCCAGAAGATCGCCACGCCCATCAGCGCGAACAACATCGAGCCGAAGAAGACGCCGGGTTTGAACCATTCGATGCCCATCATGGGACTCCTTGTGTTGCGTTGGAAAACAGTGAGCGCTACTTGTGGCCGCCACCGCCACCGAAGCCGCCGAACGAGCCGCCTCCGGTGCGCGGGATGGCCGATCCGCTCGAACCCGAGCGCAGGCATTGCCGGTATTCGTTGCTGGCCTCGCCGAAGGTGGCGCGCAGGTCGTCGCAGTTGCTGCGGCTGCAGTCCTTGAGCATCACGACCAGGAAGATGATCACGACGACGGCGATGATCAGGGTCTTCGTCAGTGGCGTGCCGCCGCCACTGAGCGGTGATGCGTCGCGCGCCAGCGCCGCGCCCTTCGCGCCGGGCAACTTGAAGGCCGCGGCGATCACGGCGGCGTCCACCGTCTGCCCGGCCGACCAGGTAACTTCGTCGCCGGCCTGCTCGCGGTTCAGGCGTTTGCTGCCCGATGTGTAGTCGACGTTGGCGGTGCGCTGGCCGCGCTCGAGCTTCCAGTAGAACTCGCCGAGCACGTAGGTGATCTGGCCGCTGTAGGCGTAGAGCTTGCGGTAGCTGTCGTTGCGCCATCGCGTGGTGTCGCCAACGACCTGCGGTGCGCCGGTGATCGGCACGGCCCAGCTCCAGCCGTCTTCGGCATCGACCAGGAAAGCGAAGCCCTCGTTGCGGTGGTAGAGCAGGTACTCGCGCCAGAACACGCTTTCGTCGTCAGGGTCGGCCGGGATTTCGCGGCGCTCGACATAGCCGACCACCTGCCACGGTTTGGGCGGGCCGCCGAGTGCCAGCAACGCGGTGGCACCGAGCGGCAGTTGCGGCTCGCCACCTTCGATGTGCGGCGTGTCCTGGGCGTAATGCGCCAGGTCGCCGCCGACGCCCTGCGAGACATCGACCACGGCGTGGCATTGGTGGCAGACGATGGCCTGCGTGGTGGCGAGCTTGACTTCGAGCGCGGCGCCGCAGCTCGGGCAGGGAACGCCGCGCGCGCTAAGGGTTTTTTCGCTGCCCTCGCGCAAGCCGCTGAGCGCGAGTTCGGACAAGGCGGCGCTGCGGCCGACCGACCACTTCGGGCGCGCCGGGTCGGCGTAGTCCAGCGTGGCGACTTCGTCTTGCGCGTTGCGCAGGTCGACGACGGTGAACTCGTCTTGCAGGTTCGGCGCAAAAGGCAGCTCACCCTGCGCGGCAGCGATGCGCGCACGCGTGACCGAGGCCACCTGCCAGCCGCGGCCGTCGAGCGCCAGCGATTGGGCGGCGTGCAATTCTTCGACCCGCGGCACCTGCGGCGGCGCCGGTGCGTCGAAGGCCATCACGTAGCGGCCGTTGTCTTCCGACAGCCAGCCGGCCTTGCCGCTTTCGCCGCTGTCAAACAGCGCGTGCCACTCGTTCCAACTGCCGCCGGCGTAGCGCAGTTGCAGCCGGCCGACGAGCGTGAACGCCGCGCCCTGCCAGCGCCCGGCCACGCCGAGCTGCAACGGCGAATGGTCGTCGAACAGCTCGGCCGATTGACCGATGCGGCGCAGCGTTTCGCCGTCGCGCGCCAAGGTGCTGCGGCAGAAGCTGCACACCGCGATCGGCGACGCGGCTGAGGCGAAGTCGACCGGCGCGCCGCAGTTCGGGCACGCGGCGCGCCAGGCGCGCTGCGGGGTGTCTCCGGCGGCCACCCTGTCAGCCGGCGCCGGGCCGCCCCCAAGCCGGCTGAGCGCCCCTCGGGGGCTGCGAACGCAGTGAGCTGGGGGCCGTCACCGTGCGGTCAGACCAGCCTCTTCAGCAACTCGGCCTTCTTCGCACCGAACTCCTCGTCGGTGAGGATGCCCTTGGCTTTCAAGTCGGCGAGCTTTTCGATCGTCGCCATCACCGCGTCGGGCTTGATCGCGGCGGCGGCGCCGCCCTGCAAACCCTGCGAGAGGTTCTGCGCCAGCACCTGACCCAAGGCGACACCCGCGCCCAGGCCCATCGCGTCGCCGGCAATGCCGCTGCCACCACCGCCGCCCTCGGCCATCTTCGGGATCGCCTGTGCGGTCTGGTACTGCATGAACTTGCCCATGTCGTTGCCGACCATGCCCATGCCGATGCGTTGGTCGAGCAGCTTCTGCAACTCTTCGGGCAGCGAGACGTTCTGCACCGTGACGGCCTCTAACGCCAGGCCGAGTTTCTCGAACTCGGGCGCGGTGGCGTCCTTCAACTGCTTGGCGAACTCGACCTGGTTCGCCGCCAGATCCAGGAAGGGGATGCCGGCCGAGGCCACCGCGTCGCTGATGTGCTGCAGCATCAGTGCGCGCAACTGGCCGTCGAGCTCGGCCGCGGTGTAGCTGTCGCGCGTGCCCGAGATCTCGGTGTGGAACTTCTTCGGGTCGGCGATGCGGTAGGCGTAGTTGCCGAAGGCGCGCAGGCGCACGGCGCCGAAGTCCTTGTCGCGGATGGTCACCGGCTGGGTCGTGCCCCAGCGCTGGTCGATCTGCTGGCGCGTGCTGAAGAAGTAGACGTCGCTCTTGAACGGGCTCTGGAACAGCTTGTCCCAGTTCTTCAAATACGTGAGGACCGGCAGTGTCTGCGTCGTCAGCTTGTGCGTGCCGGGGCCGAACACATCGGCGACCTTGCCTTCGTTGACGAACACGGCCAGTTGCGATTCACGCACCGTGAGCGCGCCGCCGTTCTGGATTTCGCGATCGGCCATCGGGAAGCGCCAGGCGAGAACGCCGTCGCCGGGCTCGACCCACTCGATGATGTCGATGAACTGTTTCTTGATGAAGTCCATCAGGGCCATGACCGTCCTCCTTCGCCCGCGATCAGATGCAAACGCGGCGGGATCATACGGCGCGGGGGCGCGGGGCCGAAATGAATCAGGCCCCGTGACGCGGGGGGCGTCCGGGGCCTGCAGGCTGGCGCGAGAGGGCTCTACTTGCGCCGCAACTTCTGGATCGCCGCGATCTGCGCGGCCATCGCCGCGAACTCGCCTTGGGCGGCGGCAAAGTCGATGTCGCTCTTGGCGTTCTTCATCGCCGCTTCGGCGAGCGCCTTGGCTTCGAGAGCCTTGGCCTCGTCGAGGTCATGGCCGCGGATCGCGGTGTCGGCCAGCACGGTCACCGTGCCGGGCTGGATTTCGAGAATGCCGCCGGCGACGAAGACGAACTCTTCTTCGTCGTTGTCGGCGCGCACGATGCGCACCGCG
>JANOKY010000720.1:0-6045 GCA_031419635.1 Burkholderiales bacterium
GCCGCGCCGGTGATCATGTTCTTGACGTAGTCGGCGTGGCCGGGGCAATCGACGTGCGCGTAGTGGCGCTTGCTGGTTTCGTATTCGACGTGGGCGGTGTTGATGGTGATGCCGCGGGCCTTTTCTTCGGGCGCCGCGTCGATCTGGTCATAGGCCTTGGCTTCGCCGCCGAACTTGGCCGCCAGCACGCTGGTCATGGCCGCCGTCAGCGTGGTCTTGCCATGATCGACGTGGCCGATCGTGCCCACGTTGACGTGCGGCTTGGTGCGTTCAAATTTGCCTTTTGCCATAAATGTCTCCAACAGGACGGCGGGCTTGCTGCGCAAGCCCAAGGTTACTGGTTTAACTTCTCACTGCCTTTGGTGCCCATGGCGCGGATCGAACGCGCGACCTCCCCCTTACCAAGGGGGTGCTCTACCACTGAGCCACATGGGCATCGACACAGGCTTGACAGCGGCATCAGCAACCAAGCCTGTGGCGACAACAATTCAAACCATCCACAACGCTGTCGACATCGACAGTGGAGCGGGAGACGGGAATCGAACCCGCGTCATCAGCTTGGAAGGCTGGGGTTCTACCATTGAACTACTCCCGCCCGGGAGCTCGGGCCGCGCCAGCGTCACGCCGCAGCCAAGTCGTCAAATCACAATCCAGATAAATGGTTTCGCCTGGTGGAGGAGGCTGGATTCGAACCAGCGTAGGCGTAAGCCAACAGATTTACAGTCTGCCCCCTTTAGCCACTCGGGCACCCCTCCGCGGCGAACCGAAGAGTATAGCGGGGTTTTCCGGGCGACCCGGCCGACGCCGGTGAAGCGGCTCAGGCCTTGCGGACGATCTGCCGCGCCATGTCGTCGAGCCAGCGCTGCTGAAAGTCGGCTCGCTGCGGCAGAGGATGGCGGTACGCCAGCCCGTTGTCAGTAAGCCCCAACACTTCAGCGTTGCCTGTCGCAGCAACCGCCGCCGTGGCCCAGGGTTCGAGCTGGCGCGCCAACCCCCAGGCTCGCAGCAGCGGCGAGCGACGCTGTCGACCGAGCGCACTTTGCAACTCTGCAGCGCGGCGAGGGCTGAAGATGCTGTGGCGGTCGTCGGCGAGGGTGGCGAGCGTGGAAAACAGCTCGGCACTCTTGGGCGTTCGCAAATCCGACAGGTTGATGACCCGGATGTGCCGGATCGAACGCCCCGCCTGCTGCGCCGCCAGCGCCAGCTTCATCAATTGGTACTGCGTCCGGTCGGGCAGGGCGGGCGCCCATCCGCTCCGGTCCGCTTCGTCGAGCGGTCGCGAAGCTCCGGGATTCATCATGACCGCCACCAGATCGGCATCGGCATCAGCCACAAGCGGCCAAGACAGACTGCGCTCGAAGATCTCCAGGTGGCTGCGCATCGCAAAGCTGCGCCCGCCGATCTCCACCTCGTAGAAGCGGCCATGGACCGCGAAACGCTCGCGCAGCGTGTCGGCGCCCACCGTCACGGGAACAAACCGGCCAGGGCAGCGCCCGGATCGGGCGCGCGTATGAAGGCCTCGCCGACCAGGAAGGCATGCACACCCGCAGCGCGCATGCGCCGCACATCGGCGCCGGCCAGGATGCCCGACTCGGTGACCAGGATCCGCTCGGGCGGCACCCGCGGCAGCAGCGCCAACGTGGTGTCCAGCGAGACCTCGAAGCTGCGCAGGTCGCGGTTGTTGATGCCCAGCAGCGGCGTCTTCAGCCGCAGCGCGCGGTCGAGCTCGGTGCCGTCGTGCACCTCCATCAGCACCGCCATGCCCAGGGCATGGGCCTGGGCTTCGAGGTCGGCCATCTGCGCATCGTCCAGGCAGGCGGCGATCAGCAGGATGCAGTCGGCACCCATCGCACGGGCCTCGAACACCTGGTAGCTATCGACCATGAAATCCTTGCGCAGCACCGGCAGCGCGCAGGCCGCACGGGCTTGCACCAGGTAGGCCGCCGAGCCTTGGAAGAAGCGCTCGTCGGTCAGCACCGACAGGCAGGCCGCTCCGCCGCGCTCGTAGCTGGCAGCGATTTCGGCCGGCACGAAGTGTTCGCGCAGCACGCCCTTGCTCGGGCTGGCCTTCTTGACCTCGGCGATCACGGCGGCGCGGCCGGCAGCAATCGGTCGGCGCAGCGCCGCGACGAAATCGCGCAGCCCCTGCTCGGCCTCGGCATCGCGCCGCAACGACGCCTCATCGCGCCGCGCTTTGGCCAGCGCGACTTCCTCGCGCTTGACGGCGACGATGCGCTCGAGGATGTCGCTCATTGGTGCACCTTACGGCCTGCGGCCGGTCCCGCCGGGCGGGAGCTTTCGCCCTTGGGGCGGCCCGGCGTGCTCATGGCTCGGCGAGCCGTTTGGTTGCTTCGACGAACTGGCTCATCTTGGCCCGCGCCCGGCCCGAGGCCAGGCCCTCGCGCGCCAGCGCCACGCCGTCGGCCATGCTCTTGGCCACGTTGGCGGCGTACAGCGCCACGCCGGCATTGAGCATCACGATGTCGCGCGCCGGGCCGGGTTCGTTGTCGAGCACCGAGCGCAGCAAAGCCAGCGATTGCTCAGGCGTCTGGACCTTCAGCGAGCGGCTGGAGGCCATCGTCAGGCCAAAGTCCTCGGGGTGGATTTCGTACTCGGTAATCGCACCGTCCTTGAACTCGCCGACCATCGTGGCCGCGCCGAGCGAGACCTCGTCCATGCCGTCGCGGCCGTAGACCACCACCGCATGCTCGGCGCCCAGGCGCTGCAGCGCGCGCACCTGGATGCCCACGAGATCCGGGTGGAACACGCCCATCAGGATGTTCGGCGCATCGGCCGGGTTGGTCAGCGGCCCGAGGATGTTGAAGATCGTGCGCACACCCAGCTCGCGGCGCACCGGGCCGACGTTCTTCATCGCCGGATGGTGGTTCGGCGCGAACATGAAGCCGATGCCGGTTTCTTCGATGCAGCGCGCGATCGCCGCGGGCGGCAGTGCCAGCGTCACGCCCATGGCTTCGAGCACATCGGCGCTGCCCGACTTGCTCGACACGCCGCGGTTGCCATGCTTGGACACCCGCGCGCCGCAGGCCGCGGCGACGAACATCGAGCAGGTGGAAATGTTGAAGGTGTGCGAGCCGTCGCCGCCGGTGCCGACGATGTCGACCAGATGCGTGCGGTCGGCGACCTCGACCTTGGTCGAGAACTCGCGCATCACCTGCGCGGCGGCGGTGATTTCGCCGATGGTCTCCTTCTTCACCCGCAGCCCGACCAGCAGCGCGGCCATCATCACCGGCGACATCTCGCCACCCATGATGCGGCGCACCAGGGCCAGCATTTCGTCGTGGAAGATCTCGCGGTGCTCGATGGTGCGCGTCAGCGCTTCGTTGTCGGTGATGGGCATGGTCAGTTCCTCGCAGCGGCCGTGAGTCTAGAGGCTCGCGCGCCGGTCCACCGCGTGGCAACAAAAAAGCCGCCCGAAGGCGGCCTTGTCGGCGGGCGCTGGCCCGGCTCAGAAGCCGAACGTCGCGCCGACCGAGAACATGTTGATGTTGCCGGAGGTGTCAACACCGTTCTTGTTGTACTTGGACTTGCTGAAATCCCAGGCCGCGTCGAGCGACATGGTCTTGGACAGCTTGTAGCCGACGCCCAGGCCGCCGTAGAGCGCCGTGTTGTTGTCGGAATCGCTGGCCGCGCCGAGCCCGGCAACGACCGCATCGACCTTGGTCTTGACTGCCGCAACGCCCAAGCGCGCAACGAAATTCCAGTCAGGCGCGAAATCCTGGTGGTAGGCCAGGCCGGCGCCGAACGCGGTGTTGGTGACATCCAGGCTGATGCCCGAATCGGCTGCCTTGGCCTTGCCGAAATTGAAGTAGCCCAGTTCGGCCGCGAGGTTCGGTGTGAACTTGTAGCCGCCGAGCAGCTTCACGCCAACGCCGCTCGTGTCGCAGACGGTGGCGCCGCTGCAATCGAGATTCAGTTTCGATGAGCCGACCGACACCACGCCGTAGCTTTGCGCTGACGCGGCAGCGGAGAAAGCCAGAACGGCCAAGCCGGTGAGCAAATGCCTTTTCATTGGAGAGCCTTTTTTGAATGAACTGCAGTCGATGGAACGGCGACCGGCAATCAGCTCGTTCAAGCCGCCGCGGTCGTCGAGGGACACTCTATCGGCCAGCCCGAGTGAATCGTGGCGAGAGGACAACGACGGTGACGTCATTTCATCCCGACCATCGTGCGGTTGTGCGCACATCCTCAGCGCAGCCAGAAACGCATGCCCTCGCTCGGCCTGCTGGGCCGCCGTTGCATGACGACGCGCACAATGCCGGCCGGTTTTGTCATTGCGCGCTTACTGGAAATTCGGCGCGGTGACCGTTCCGAAGCGCGACCACAACCCAATCAGGAGACCCCATGAAGATCGTCACCGCCGGCCTCGTCAATGCACTGCTGTGCGCCGCGTCCATTGCTGCGAGCGCTCAAAGCGCGTCGGCCCCCGCCGCCGCGCCCGCCAAACCCGCTGAATCCGCAGCGCCCGCCGCAGCCTCGGCGCCGGCCGCAACGGGCGACGCCTTGTCCGGCACGGCCGCCTGGTACGGGCGCAATTTCAATGGCCGCAAGACCGCGTCGGGCCAGCGCTTCAATGCCGCGGCATTGACGGCTGCGCATCCGACGCTGGCCTTCGGCTCGCGGGTGAAGGTCACCAACAGCAAGAACCAGCGCAGCGTCGTCGTGGTCATCAACGACCGCGGCCCGTCCACGCCGGGTCGCATCATCGATGTCTCGCAAGCGGCTGCGCAGCGGCTCGGTTTCATTCGCGCCGGCACCGCCGAAGTCAAGGTCGAGGTCGTCGCTGCGGCCAAGCCGCGCCGCGCGAAACAGTAGCCGCGGCTAGAGCGTGCTGCGCAGGATGTCGATCGCGCGATCGACGTCTTCGCGCGTGACGTCGAGGTGGCTCACCAGCCGCAGCTTGTACAGGCCGGTGGCGAGCACGCCGCGGGCACGCAGGCGGTCCACCGCACCTGGCGCCCTGTCGGCCGCCAGGTCAACGAACACGATGTTGGTTTGTGGCGGCAGGGCGCTCACGCCGGGCAAGCCTTGCAGCCCTTCGGCGAGGCGTCGCGCGTGGGCATGGTCCTCGGCCAGCCGCGCCACATGGTGATCCAGCGCATACAGCGCCGCCGCTGCCAGCACCCCGCTCTGGCGCATCGCGCCGCCGGCCATCTTGCGCCAGCGGTGCGCACGAGCGATCAACTCGCGGCTGCCGCACAGAGCCGAACCGGCAGGCGTGCCCAGGCCCTTGCTGAAGCACACCGAAACACTGTCGAAATGGCGCGTGATCTCGCGCGCCGCCACACCTGCTGCGATCGCTGCATTGAACAGCCGCGCGCCGTCCAGGTGCGCGGCCAGCCCGCGCGCGTGCGCCAGCGCCGTGGCCGCCTCGATGTAATCCAACGGCAGCACCTGCCCGCCCCAGGTGTTCTCCAAGGCCAGCAGGCGGGTTCGCGCGAAGTGCGCGTCGTCGGGCTTGATCGCGGCCTCGATGTCGGCCAGCGCCAGCGTGCCGTCGGCCTGGTTGGGCAGCGGCTGCGGCTGGATGCTGCCAAGCACTGCCGCACCGCCGCCCTCCCAGCGGTAGGTGTGCGCCATCTGGCCGACGATGTATTCATCGCCGCGCTGGCAATGGCTCATCAAGGCGCACAAGTTGCTCTGCGTGCCGGTCGGCATGAAGAGGGCCGCCTCGAAGCCGAGATCGGCGGCGATGCGCTCTTGCAGCGCGTTGACTGTCGGGTCGTCGCCGAACACGTCGTCGCCGAGTTCGGCGCTGCGCATCGCGTCCCACATCGCGGCGGTCGGGCGGGTCACGGTATCGCTGCGCAGATCGATCGGCTTCATGCGGCTCATGTCGGATAGGCCTCCAGGAAGTTGCGCAGCATGGCGTGACCATGTTGCGACAGGATCGACTCGGGGTGGAACTGCACGCCCTCGATCGGCAACGTGGTGTGGCGCACACCCATGATCTCGCCGTCATCGCTGGTTGCCGTGACCACCAGCTCGGTGGGCAGCGACGCGCGCTCGATCGCCAGCGAGTGGTAG
>JANOKY010000721.1:0-5219 GCA_031419635.1 Burkholderiales bacterium
CGCGCGGTGCGCGACCGAGCGCCCGGCCAGCGCCAGCATGGTCTGCGCGTCGGCCTCGGCACCCGCGAGATCGATCAGGGCCAGGCGGCTTTCGGCGCGCAGTTCGAGCAGGGTCAGGCGCTCGGCCGCTGTCACCTTCGGCACACCAAGCGCGGCCGTGGCGCCCGCGATGGCCTGCTCCTGCTGGCCGGCCCAGGCCAGGGCGGCGATGCGTTCGGTGGTCGGCGCTACCGCTGCGGCGGCAGTCTTCGTCGTCTTGTGCTTCAGTCCCGTCATGACGCGCTCCTTCTCCCCGATATCTGTCGCGGAAGATACCGCGCGCCTGCGCGCACCTTGTCAGCAAGCAGCGTGCGCGTCAACAGGGCAAGCGTGCGGACTGGGCCCTTCGATACCTCAGGGCGAGCGGGTCATTGCGGCCGTGGGTGCGTTTTGGCAATTGCTGCCCCGCCCCGTTCGGGCTGAGGTATCGAAGCCTGCGCGCCAGCGCTACGCCGCGGCGCAGTACACCGCGAAGCCGCGTTGCGCATCGGTCCAGCAATGCGTCTGCGTGAAGCCCGCGGCGCGCAGCAGGGCTTCGAACGCATCGCTGCGGTACTTGTAGGAGTTCTCGGTGTGGATGCGCTCGCCGGCGGCAAAGCGCCGCTCGGCCCCGGGCCAGCGCACCGCAACGTCGCGTCGCGCTTCAAGGTGCATTTCGATACGCGACTCGGCCTCGTTGAACAGCGCGACATGGCACCAATCGCGCACCTCGAAGTCGCTGCAGAGCAAGCGGTTCACATGCCGCAGCAAGTTCAGGTTGAAGGCGGCGGTGACGCCGAGCGCATCGTCGTAGGCGGCTACGAGCGCCGCGCGGTCTTTCACCAGATCAACGCCGATCAGCAGGCTGCCGCCGGGCGAGCTGGCGCGCGCGCGGCGCAGGAAGGCCACCGCGGCGTCGGGCGTGAAGTTGCCGATCGACGAGCCGGGGTAGAACAGGGTGCGCGGGCTGTCGCCGACTTCGGGCGGCAGCAGCAGCGTTTGCGAAAAATCCAGCCCGATGCCGATGATGTCCATCAGCGGGTGTTCACGCTGCAGGCAGCGCAGCGCGTTGCGTAAAAAGTCCACCGAGATGTCGACCGCCACGTAGCGCAGCGGTTGCAGCGTGGCAAACAGCCGGCCGGCTTTTTCGCAGTTGCCGGCACCGAGGTCGATCAGGGTGCGGCCGGTGCCGACGCAAGCGGCGATCGCGGCGGCATTGCCAGCCATGATCGCGGCCTCGGTTCGCGTGGGCGCGTACTCGGGCAGCTCGGTGATGGCGTCGAACAGGCGCGATCCTAGGGCGTCGTAGAAAAACTTCGGCGCGATCGTTGCGGCCGCCGCGCTCAGCCCGGCGGCCAGCTCGTCGCGCACCGCCGCCTGCACCGGGTCGTGCAACTGGATGAATCGCGGCTGGCGTGGCGGCGTGATCGTGGTAGGCGAGTCCGGCATCGGGTCAATGTAGCAGCGAGCCCGGCCGGCGCGGCCGATGCGCTGTAATGCAAGCTCTTTGTCTGCGGCCCCCGTTGCCTCTTACAGGAGCTGCCCATGATCAGCCTTTCACCCTCGCGCACCTTCAAGGCGCTGATGAGCTGCGCGCTCATCGCGTTTGCCGCGCTGGCGCACGCCCAGGCGGTGCTGCGCGTCACCGCGATCCCCGATGAATCGCCGACCGAGCTGGCGCGCAAGGTCGCGCCGCTGATGAAGTACCTGGAAACCAAGCTCGGCATGAAGGTCGAGTACACGCCGGTCACCGACTACGCCGCTGCGGTCGAGGCGCTGGTGAACAAGAAGATCGACCTGGCCTGGTTCGGCGGCTTCACCTTCGTGCAGGCCAACCTGCGCTCGGGCGGCAAGATGCTGCCGCTGGTGCAGCGCGAGGAAGACGAGAAGTTCCGCTCGGTGTTCATCACCAGCGACCCTGCTATTAAGGCGCTGGCCGACTTGAAGGGCAAGGATGTGAGCTTCGGCTCGCAGAGCTCGACCTCGGGCCACCTGATGCCGCGCAGCTTCCTGCTGCAAGCCGGGCTGGACCCCGACAAGGATTTCAAGCGCGTGGCCTACAGCGGCGCGCATGACGCCACCGTGGCCGCGGTGGCGGCCGGCAAGGTCCAGGCAGGCGCGCTGAACATATCGGTCTGGGACCGGCTGGTGGCCGAGAAGAAGGTCGACACCGACAAGGTCCGCGTCTTCTACGCCACGCCGCCGTACTACGACTACAACTGGACCGTGCACGCCGACATGCCGGCCGCCCTGCGCGACAAGCTGTCGGCGGCGTTTTTGTCGCTGAGCCGTGACTCGGCCGAGGGCAAGGAAATCCTCGAGCTGCAGCGCGCCACGCGCCTCATCCCGAGCAAGGCCGACAACTACAAGGGCATCGAAGCCGCGGCCAAGAGCGCCGGTCTGCTGTAGCGCGACGTGCAACTCGACTTCGACGCCGTCAGCGCACGGCACCCGGCCGCGCGCGCCGACGCGCCCGCAGCGCTCGACGCCTTCACGCTGCAGGTCGCCCGCGGTGAACAGGTGGCGGTGATCGGCCCGTCGGGTGCTGGCAAGACGACGCTGCTGCATGTGGCCGCCGCCGCACTGCGGCCGAGTTCGGGCGGTGTGCGCCTGGACGGCCAGGCGCCGTGGTCGCTGTCCACGCGTGCTTTGCAGAAACTGCGCGGTCGGCTGTTCCTGGCGCCGCAGGTGCCGCCGCTGCCACCGCGCCAGCGTGTCGTCACCGCCGTGCTCGCCGCGCGGCTGCCGGCGCAGACGCTCTGGGCCAGCCTGCGTTCGCTGTTTTACCCCGACGACATCCCGGCCGCGCATGCCGCGCTGGCGCGATTCGATCTGGCCGACAAGCTGTTCGAGCGGGTCGATCGGCTCTCGGGCGGCGAGCGCCAGCGCATCGGGCTGGCCCGCGCGCTGTTGTCGCCGGCCGCGCTGTGGTTGATCGACGAGCCGCTGTCGGCGCTGGACCCGACGCGTGCGCGCCAGGCCGTGGCCGCGCTCGTCGACGAGGCACATGTGCGCGGCATCACCCTGGTGGCCACGCTGCACCAGGTCGATGTGGCGCTGGAACGCTTCCCGCGCATCGTCGGTCTGCGCCAGGGCCGCCTGGCCTTCGACCTGCCGGCGCACGAGGTCACGCGCGAGATGCTCACCGCCCTGTATGGCAGCGAGTTCGAGCAGCTCGATCAACCCGCCGCGCCGCTCGACGATGAACTGGCAGCGGCGTCGGCGCCGGCGCCGGCACTGGCGGTGATGCACTGCCGATGAGCACCGCCGCGAAATGGCCGGCGCCACCGTCGCGCGACCCGGCCTGGCTGGGCCGGATGTTCTGGTTCGCCGCAGCGCTGGCCTTGCTTTGGCCGATGCTGGTGGCCGCCGAGTTCAAGCCCTGGCAACTGCTGGCGCCCGAGAGCCTGCAAGCCACGCTGCGCTTTGCCCGCAGCTTCGTGCCCCCCGCCCTCGGCAGCGAGTTCCTGGCGCTGGTGGCGCGCGAGACCTGGCGCACCGTGGCCATTGCCACCGCCGGCATCACGCTGGCCTTGTTGGTCGCCTTGCCTTTGACGCTGGCCTCGACGCGCGTGCTGTCGATCTCGGCGCTGGCCGGGCGCATGGCCGCCGGGCCATTTGCGTTGCGCCAGGCGTTGCGTTGGCTGTTGATCGGGCTGCGCTCGATGCCCGAACTGGTCTGGGCCCTGGTCTTCGTGCGCGTGGTCGGCCTCGGGCCCACTGCGGGTGTGCTGGCCATCGCGCTGACCTATGGCGGCATGCTCGGCAAGGTCTACAGCGAGATCCTCGAGTCGGGCGAAACGCAGGCCGCCGAGGCCTTGCTGCGCAACGGCGCCGGGCGCTTGCAGGCCTTTTTCTACGCCGTGCTGCCGGCCAATGCGGCCGAGCTGGTGAGCTACACCGTCTACCGCTGGGAATGCGCGATCCGCTCGTCCGTCGTGCTCGGCTTCGTCGGCGCCGGTGGCCTGGGCCAGCAGCTAGACAACTCGACCAAGATGTTTGCCGGCGGCGAAGTGGCGACGATGCTGCTGGTGTTCATGGCCCTGGTGGCCATTGCCGACCGCGCCAGCGCCTGGCTGCGGCGGGCGCTGGGGTGAACCGATGAACCACCCCGAACCGGCGGCGAACCTACCCTACCGCCTGCCGCCGCGCTTGTTCAACGCGCGCTGCGCGGCTTGCTGGTTCGCGCTGGCGGTCGTGGCGCTGGTGCTCGCGAGCTTCTGCAGCCTGGACCTGCAATGGCGCGCCTTCGTGTCGGCCGACGCGCTGGCGCGGATGGGCCGCTTCGTCGCCGAGTTCTTTCCGCCTGACCTGTCGCAGCCGTTTCTCGCCAAGCTGATCGTGGCCAGCGGCCAGACGCTGGCGATGTCGGCGCTGGGCACCTTGCTGGCGGCGGCCTTCGGTCTGGCGCTGGCCTGGCCTGCTGCGCGCCTGCACGATGGCGACCGCGCGCTGGCCAGGGCACCGACGCGCCTGCTGCTCAACGCGCTGCGCTCGGTGCCCGAGCTGGTGTGGGCAACGCTACTGCTGATATCGGCCGGCCTGGGGCCGATGGCCGGCACGCTGGCGCTGGCGGTGCACACCACGGGCGTGCTCGGCCGGCTGTTTGCCGAGGCTATCGAGAATGCGCCGCCGGGGCCTGGCTTCGCGCTGCGCGCGCAGGGTGTGGGCAATGGCCGCGTGCTGCTGTATGCCACGCTGGCGCAGGTGCTGCCGCAGTTGCTGAGCTACACCCTGTACCGCTGGGAGAACAACATCCGCGCCGCGGCCGTGCTCGGCGTGGTGGGGGCCGGCGGCCTGGGCCAGTTGCTGGCCTTCCACATGGGCCTGTTCCAGATGAACAAGACCTGCAGCATCCTGGCCGCGATGCTGGCCCTGGTGGCGCTGGTGGATGCGCTCAGCTACGCCGCGCGCAGGACGACGACGCGGTAAATCAAATCCGTCAGAACCGCCGTTGCGGCGGCGGGCCACCACGGTCGAGGTGGCGGAACGTGATCCGGCCCTTGCTCAGATCGTAGGGCGAGAGTTCGAGCGACACGCGGTCGCCGGCCAGGATGCGAATGTGGTGCTTGCGCATCTTGCCGCCGGTGTAGGCGACGAGCTTGTGGCCGTTTTCGAGCTTGACGCGAAAACGCGAGTCGGGCAGCACTTCTTCCACGACGCCGTTGACTTCGATCAGTTCTTCCTTTGCCATGCAGTGG
>JANOKY010000722.1:0-2613 GCA_031419635.1 Burkholderiales bacterium
CAGGGTGTCGGCGGTTTCGCCGCTCTGGCTGATGGTGACGACGAGGGTGCGCGGGTTGGGCACGCTGTCGCGGTAGCGGTACTCGCTGGCGATCTCCACGCTGGTCGGGATGCCGGCGATGGCCTCCAACCAATACTTCGCCACCGAGCCTGAATAGAAACTGGTGCCGCAGGCCAGGATCAGCACCTGATCGACGCCTTTGAAGGCCGAGTACGCGCCGTCGCCGAACAGCTCGGGGCTGATGCTGTGCACGGCATCGAGCGTGTCGGCGATCGCCTTGGGCTGCTCGAAGATTTCCTTTTGCATGTAGTGGCGGTACGGCCCGAGTTCGGCCGCGCCGCTGTGCGCCTGCACGGTGCGCACTTCGCGCTGCACCGGGCGCAGGGTGCCATCGGCCCGACCTTCACTTCGGCCGACGATCCAGTGTTTGCCGAGCTGCACATCGACCACGTCGCCCTCTTCGAGGTAAACGATCTGGTCGGTGACGCCGGCCAGCGCCATCGCGTCCGAGGCCAGAAAGGTTTCACCGTTGCCCACTCCCAGCACCAGCGGTGAGCCCGCGCGCGCGCCGATCACGCGGTGCGGCTCGTCACGGCAGAAGACCGCTATCGCATAAGCGCCGCGCAGCCTCGTTACGGCCTGCTGCACGGCCTCGAACAGGTCGCCGTGGTAAAGGTGCGCCACCAGGTGGGCGATGACTTCGGTGTCGGTCTGGCTGGTGAACGCAAAGCCCTTGGCCTCGAGTTCGGTGCGCAGCTCTTCGAAGTTTTCGATGATGCCGTTGTGCACCAGCGCGATCTTTGCCGGCGCATCGGCCGCGGCGTTGGGCCCGGGGGAAAAATGCGGGTGGGCGTTGTTGACCGCTGGCGCGCCATGCGTGGCCCAGCGGGTGTGGGCGATGCCGGTGCCGGCCTCGATGTGCTCGGTGGCGACCTGCGCTTGCAACTCGGCCACCCGCGCGGTGCTGCGCGCGCGCTTCAAGCCGCCGCCCTGGTACACCGCCACGCCACAGGAGTCGTAGCCGCGGTATTCGAGCCGCTTCAGGCCCTCGACGAGGATCGGAACGATGTTGCGCGCGCTGACTGCGCCGACGATGCCGCACATGTTGGGGCCTCGGAGAGTGGACGATGGCGTGGATACTAGCCGCGGCGTCGTGCAATTGGATTGCACAATCTATACAGTTCGTGATTGCGTCAGATCCTTCTCGAATAGCTTGGTTCTAGATTTCACCGTTTGATGATGTTTGGCCAATAATTTCTACATGATCCCGCTCGACGAAACCGATTTGCGCCTGCTCGATCACCTGCAAACCGACGCGTCGCAGGCCAATCAAGACCTTGCCGCGGCTGTTCAGGTGTCGCCGGCCACGGCGCTGCGGCGGGTGCGCCGCCTTGTCGAGGCGGGCTTGATCGAGCGCCGCGTGGCGCTGCTGTCGTCGGCCGTGCTCGGCGCCGGCCTGCAAGCCTTGGTGGAAGTGCAACTCGACCGCCAGGGCGCGGAGCACCTCGATGCCTTCGAGACCATCGCGGTGGCCGACGCCGTCGTGCAGCAATGCTGGCGCCTCAGCGCCGGCCCCGATTTCATGCTGGTGCTGTGGGTGGCCGACATGGCCGCCTACAACGCGCTGGTGCAGCGCCTGTTCACGCAGCAGGCCAACGTGCGCAACGTGAAAACCTTCTTCGCCACCAAGCGCGCCAAGTTCGAGCCGCGCATCGATGTGCGCGCGCTCAAGCCGCCTTCAGGATCACCAAGCCCTTGAGGTACTCGCCCTCGGGGAAGTTGATCGTGGTCGGGTGATCGCAGGCACCCGCCAGGCGGTCGAGCAAGACGCCATCGACCGCGGCATCGATGCCCGCGCCGGCCACGATCTTGTGAAACAGGTCGGCGCTGATGCCGCCCGAGCAGGAGAAGGTGAAGAGCAATCCCCCCGGCGCCAGCAGCTTGAGCGCCAGGCGGTTGATGTCCTTGTAGGCGCGCGCGGCGCGTTCGGCGTGCGCCGCGGTGGGGGCGAACTTGGGCGGGTCGAGCACGATGGCGTCGAAGCGCGCGCCGGCCTCGAGTTGCGCACGCAGAAAGGCATTCACGTCGGCATCGGCAAAGCTCGCCCGCGCGGCGTCGAAGCCGTTCAACGCCACATGCGCACGCGCACGCTCCAGCGCGGGGGCCGATGAATCGACGCTCGTCACCTGCGTTGCGCCGCCGGCCAATGCCGCCACCGTGAAGCCTCCCGTGTAGCAATAGCAATTGAGCACGCGCTGCACGCCGAAGTGCCGCACGAGCTGTGCGAAGCGGGCGCGGTTGTCGCGCTGGTCAAGGTAGAAGCCGGTCTTGTGGCCTTCGGCGACGTCGACGCTGAGCCGCCAGCCGTGCTCGCGGATCGTGACTTCGCTGGCACCCGCGTTCACGTCGGCGCCGCGCAGCCAGCCCTTGACCACCGGCAAGCCTTCGAGGCCGCGCACGCTGGCGTCGGAGCGCTCGTACAGCCGCATGCAGCCGGTGGCGGCCAACAGCGCGTCGGCAATGGCCGCCTTCCAGCGCTCGCTGCCGGCCGACAGGAACTGCGCGCACAGCACATCGGCGTAGCGGTCGACGATCAAGCCCGGCAGGCCATCG
>JANOKY010000723.1:0-1614 GCA_031419635.1 Burkholderiales bacterium
GGCAGCCGTGACGCGGGCGCCGAACCAGTCGTTCAGCGTGTAGGTCACCGAGACCGCGTTGCCGAACTTGTCGATGATCGAGTAGTGCGTGGTGTTGCTGCCTTCATGCGGCGCGACCCCGGGCTTGATGTCCTTCGACACACCGGCCTTGGCCGGGTCGATCACCGCGCGCACCTTGGCGGCATATGTCTTGTCGAGCAGCCGGTCGAGCGGGTTCATTACGAAGTCGGGGTCGCCGAGGTAGCTATTGCGGTCCATGTAGGCGTGCCGCATTGCCTCGATCTGGTAGTGCACCGACTGCGCCGAGCGGAAGCCGAGTTCCTTTAGCGGGTAGCCTTCAAGGATGTTCAGGATCTCGCATATCACCACGCCGCCCGAGCTCGGTGGCGGCGCCGAGACGATGCCGTAGCCGCGGTAGTTGCACTCCACGGGCTTGAGTTCGCGGGTCTTGTACCGGTCGAGATCGGCCTGCGTGATGAGCCCCTTGCCGGCTTGGCTGCTTGCGACGATCGCCGCCCCCACCAGGCCCTTGTAGAAGCCCTCTTCGCCCTTCTCGCTGATCAGTTTCAGCGTGGTCGCGAGGTCTTTCTGCACCAGCTTCTGACCAGAAGCGAAGGCCTCGCCGTTGTTCAGGAAAATCGCCGCTGTGGCCGCGTCCTTCTTGAAGTCTTCGGTGGCGGTGACGAACAGGTCGGCATCCCCCTGTTCGAGTACGAAGCCGTCCTGCGCGTACTTGATGGCCGGCGCAATCAGCGCCGCACGCTTCATGGTTCCGTACTTCGACAGCGCCAGCTCCAGACCCGACACCGTGCCCGGAACGCCCACCGCCAGGTGCCCGAGCGTGCTTGCGCCCTTGACCACGTTGCCTTCCTTGTCGAGATACATGTTCGCGGTCGCGGCTAGCGGTGCGTTCTCGCGGAAATCGAGAAAGGCCTTCCGGCCGTCGGCGAGCTGGATCGTCATGAAGCCGCCACCGCCGAGGTTGCCCGCCGCAGGGTAGACCACCGCGAGCGCATAGCCCACCGCCACGGCCGCATCGACCGCGTTACCGCCGTCCTTGAGCACATCGACGCCGATGCGCGTGGCGAGGTGCTGGGCGGTGACGACCATGCCGTTTTCGGCCGCCACGGGTGCCTGCGATGCCGCCTGTGCGGAGACACAAGCGAGGGCGAGGGCCGCGGCGAGCAGCGGCTTTATGCGAGAGTGAAATTGCATGGTGCCCTACCTCGGTGATGAGATGGTCCGCAGTATCGCCCGATGTCCTCAGATGCAGTCCCCACCGGCACTTCCATCGCCGCGCCGGTGATCCATGCTGGCCTCGTCGCTGCGAGGGCAGATTCTTTCGCCGTGAGTTCTTTGCCTTTCGCGAAGATGATCAGTGCACGACGCATGAGCGGACATTCGGGAAGTGGTGTTCGCGCAGGTAGAGCGACGTTTCGTCCGTAGTTGGTAACGCGCCAGCGACGCGTGCGCGGGAACTTGGCGATCATCGCGCGCCGGCGCTTCGGCTGTGCGCGGACACCGGCGCCAGCACCGGCGCCAGGGTCAGGTCTTGCTCCTTGCGTCGATCCGGTCGACCACCTCACGCGCGGTGACGATGGCGATGCCCTGATG
>JANOKY010000724.1:0-8129 GCA_031419635.1 Burkholderiales bacterium
TCGGCCGCTTGCCGCCCAGCATGGCGTGGCCGGTGGACAGAAAGGCCCGCGCGTCGTCGACGTCGTCCCACACATGTTCTGCGGTGGCGATCACGCGCGCCAAACGCTCCACCCGCTCGCCTTCCTGCGGCTTCAAGTCCTCACCCCTGCGGTGGAACGTGGCCGACGGAATGACCCGCTGCATCAGGGCTGCCGCATCGGGTGAGGTGCCGTACACATGGCGTGCCACGGCGCCGAGCGAGGCCTTGGGCAGACCCGCTTCGACCTGCTGGTCCAGTTGCTCGATGGATGTCACCTTGCGGCGCAGGCCAAGCACCTGGGCGATCTTGTTCGGTTCGACGACGGCTGCGTACATGCGGCGCACTCCCAATTGATAGAGAGAATTCTATCAGTTGGCAAAGGCATTGCCTAGCACCGACGACGGGGGCACGCGATGGCGTTGTCGGTCCAGCCGGCCCCGGGCCGTGGCTCCAAGCGCCCCCGAATCGCCTGCTACAGAACTGCTACCGACCCCGCTGAAACCCGCATGAATCCTGGACACAGCGTCCAGTCCATCATCGGGGCAACCGAAAGGCGCCAGGGGCTCGGCGGGGGAACGGTGGGATGGCTCACAGGCGGCATTGTCGCCGCGTGACCCGCCGCAATGACGCCGGTTGAGGGTACCCTCGAGCGGAGTGGCCCGGCGCGCGGGGCGCCCGGCGCTTATGCTGGCTTCCTGATCGGGCCCGACGGCCCATGCGTGCAGCCCCTTGAAAGCCCCGAACATGCGCCACCATCCGCTCGGTCGAACCGGCCTGTTTGTCTCTGAAATTTGCCTCGGCACGATGACCTTCGGCGGCAGCGAAGGCATGTGGCGCCAGATCGGCGAAGTGCAGCAGGCCGATGCGGAGCGCCTGGTCGGCCAGGCCCTCGATGCGGGCATCAATTTCATCGATACCGCCGACGTCTATTCGGGCGGCGCAGCCGAGCAGATCACCGGCCAGGCGCTGAAAAACCTGAAGGTGCCACGCGAGAACGTGATCGTCGCGTCGAAGGTTTTCGGTGAGACGGGCACTGGCCCGAACGCGCGCGGCGCATCGCGCGCCCACATCCTGGACGCCGTCAAGGCCAGCCTGAAACGGCTGCAACTCGACCACATCGACCTGTACCAGATCCACGGCTTCGATGTCGCCACGCCGATCGAAGAAACGGTGCGGGCCCTGGACCAACTGGTTCGACAGGGCCATGTGCGCTACGTCGGCGTATCGAACTGGGCCGCGTGGCAGATCGTCAAGGCCCTGGGCATCGCCGAGCGGCTGGGCCTGTCGCGCTTCGAATCGCTGCAGGCCTACTACACGGTGGCCGGGCGCGACCTCGAGCGCGAGCTGGTGCCGATGCTGCGCAGCGAGGGCTTGGGCCTGATGGTGTGGAGCCCCTTGGCCGGCGGCTTGCTGAGCGGCAAATACGGACGCGATCAGCCGGGCGAGCCCGGCAGCCGGCGCGCGAGCTTCGACTTTCCACCGGTGAATCGGGAACGGGCCTATGACTGCATCGACGTCATGCGCCCGATCGCGCAGGCGCGCGGCGTTTCGGTGGCGCAGATTGCGCTGGCCTGGTTGCTGCACCAGCCGCAGATCACGAGCATCATCGTCGGTGCCAAACGACCCGAGCAATTGGCCGACAACCTCGCGGCCACGCAGGTCAAGCTCAGTGCCGGCGAACTCGAGCAGATCGACCTCGCGAGCCGCCTGCCGGCCGAATATCCGGGCTGGATGCTGGACCGCCAAGGTGAGGTCCGGCGCCAGCAGGTGCTGCAAGCACAGGCCGCGCGCAACGCTGCACCCTGAGCGCCGCGCACGCTGCCGGCGCCGCTGCCGCCGGATCACATGGTGGACCGCTTACCGCCCCACCAAGGGCAATCCTGAGCCGGGCGCGGCACCTTTGACTCCTAGAATCCGCCGGCCATGAAGCGTCGTACCCACCACCCCCACGCCGCGCCGTCGGCCTGCCGCATTCGATTGTGCCGCGGAGCGACGCTTTGAAGCGCGGGCTCGAGCTGTACCGCTTGATGCGGCGCATCCGCGCCTTCGAAGACGCCGCTGAAGTCGCCAGCCAGGGCGGCGTGGCCGCCTGGGGCCTGGCGGCTGCCGCCAAGCCGGCCCTGGTGCGCGGGCCGCTGCACTTGTCGACGGGCCAGGAAGCGGTGGCGGCCGGCGTGTGCCGGAACCTGGCGCGCGAAGACCTGCTCACCTCCACCCACCGCGGCCACGGCCACACCCTGGCCAAGGGCGCCGACTCGGCGCGAATGATGTGCGAACTGTTCGGCCGCGCCACCGGCACCAACCAGGGCAAGGGCGGCTCGATGCACATCGCGGACTTCTCAGTCGGCATGCTCGGCGCCAACGGCGTGGTGGCCGCCGGCATCCCGATCGCCACCGGCGCCGCGCAGGCGCTGAAGATCCGCGGTTTGCCCCACATCGTGGCCTGCTTCTTCGGCGATGGCGCGGCCAACCGCGGCCCCTTCCTCGAGGGCCTGAACTGGGCCCAGGTCTATCAGTTGCCGGTGCTCTTCGTCTGCGAAGACAACCGCATCTCGGCCACCACGCCCACCGCGGCAATGACTGCCGGCGAGGGTGTCTCGGCACGCGCGCAGGCGCTGGGCATGAGCGCGCTGAAAGTCGATGGCAATGACGCGCAGGCCGTCGATGCCGCCGCTGCGGCGTTGATCGCCGAGGTTCGCGCCGGCCGCGGGCCGCGCCTGCTGCACGCCGTGACCTACCGCTTCAAGGGCCATGTCTCTGTTGATCCCGGCACCTACCGTGACGCGGCCGAGGTCGAGGCTGCCAAGGGCAATGATCCCTTGGGCGTCACACGGCGCCAGTTGCTCGCGGCCGGCGTTGCGCAAGCCGAGATCGACGCCATCGACGGCGCGGCGCTGGCAGAAATCGAGCACGCGATGCAAGTCGCCGAGGCCGCGCCCTGGCCCGCGGCGAGCGCGGCCTACGAAGACGTCATGAACAGTGGCGCGGGGGTCTGGCGATGAACAGCACCCTGACCTACGCCCAGGCGGCATTGCTGGCGCTGCAGCAGGCGATGCAGGCGGACCCCGCTGTCGTTGCGCTCGGCGAAGACCTCGGCCGTGGCGGCGTGTTCGGCCAATACCGCGGCCTGCAAGAGGAATTCGGTGGCCAGCGCGTGATCGACACGCCGATCTCCGAGGCCAACATCATGGGCGCGGCGGTCGGCATGGCCCTGGCTGGGCTGCGCCCGGTGGTCGAAATGCGCGTCATCGACTTCGCGCTGTGCGCGATGGACGAGATCGTCAACCAGGCCGCCAAGAACCGTTTCATGTTCGGCGGCCAGGGCCGCGTACCGTTGGTGGCGCGGCTGCCGATCGGCATCTGGTCGGCCTCGGCGGCGCAGCACTCGCAGTCGCTCGAAGCCTGGTTCGCCCACCTGCCCGGCGTGGCAGTGGTGTGCCCGGCCACGCCGCAGGACAATTTTTCGCTGCTGAAGTCATCGCTGGCCAGCGGCGACCCGGTGATCTACATGGAGCACAAGGAGCTGTGGGGTTTGCAGGGCGATGTCGACACCGCGCTGCAAGTGCCGCTGGGGCGCGCCAACACGTTGCGCCAAGGCAGCGATCTCAGCATCGTGACCTGGTCGCGCGGTGTCGGCCAGGTGATGCAGGCGATCGAGCTGGACAGCTTGAAGGGCATCAGCGCCGAAGTGATCGACCTGCGCAGCCTCTGGCCCTGGGATCAGCAAGCGGTGTTCGAGTCCGCAGCGCGCACCGGCCGGCTGCTGGTGGTGCACGAGGCGGTGCAAGTGGCCGGCTTCGGCGCCGAAGTCGCCGCCCGCGCGGCCGAGGCCACCGGCTGCCGCATCGCCCGCCTGGGCGCGCCGCGCATCCCGGTCGGCTACTCGCAAATCCTCGAGAACGAATCGCGCCTCAGCCCTGAGAAAATTGCCGCGGCGGCGCTGCGGCTGCTGGCCCCCACCCCAACCCTCCCCCAACGGGGAAGGGGGTAATTCAGTTCAATCAGTTCACCAACGGAGATCTTGCAATGAAATCGAACTCTCGTCGCAGCTTCATCCAGGCCACGGCCTCGGCCGGCGCGCTGGCCTCGATCGGCCTGCCCGTGTTCGCGCAGTCAGCCGAGTTCAGCCTCAAGTGGGCCAACAACATCCCCATCACGCACCCGTCGAACATCCGCGTGCGCGAGGCGGTTGACGCGATCAAGAAGGACAGCAACGGCCGCGTCGACATCGCCATCTTCCCGAACAACCAGCTCGGTGGCGACACCGACATGCTGTCGCAGGTGCGCTCGGGTGCGATCGATTTCTTTCCGCTGTCGGGGCTGATCCTGCAGACCCTGGTGCCGCTGGCCGGCATCAACGGCCTGGCCTTCGCGTTCAAGGATTACCAGACCGTGTGGCAGGCGATGGACGGCGATCTGGGTGCCTTCGTCCGCGCGGCGATTGCCAAGGTCAACCTGCACAGCTTCGACAAGATTCTGGACAACGGCTTTCGCAACATCACCACCTCGACCAAGCCGATCAACACGGCGGCCGACTTGCAGGGTTTCAAGATCCGCGTGCCGGTGAGCCCGCTGTGGACGTCGATGTTCAAGGCCTTCGGCGCGTCGCCCACGGGCATCAATTTCAGCGAGGTCTATTCGGCGCTGCAGACCAAGGTGGTCGAAGGCCAGGAGAACCCGCTGGCGATCATCGACATCGCCAAGCTCTACGAAGTGCAGAAGTACGTGTCGATGACCGGCCACATGTGGGACGGCCAGTGGATCCTGGCCAATGGCAAGCGCTGGGCCGGCCTGCCTGCGGACGTGCAGGCGCTCATCACCAAGCATGTCACGGAAGCCGTGCTCAAGCAGCGCGACGACATCCGCCGCCTGAACAACAGCCTCGAAGCCCAGCTCAAGGCCAAGGGCCTGGTCTTCAACTACCCCGACGTGAAGAGCTTCCGCGACGCGCTGTCCAAGGCCGGGTTCTACAAGGAATGGCGCGGCAAGTTCGGCGACGAAGCGATGGCCAAGCTGGAGAAGTATTCCGGCAAGCTGGCCTGATCGACACGACGCCGCGATCACACGCCACGATCACACGCCGCATGCACAGCGCCGACCCGGCGGCCCCGCGATCGCGCGGCTTTGCCGCCTTCGACCGCGCCATCGCCTGGCTCACCGAGCTGCCGGCGGCGGCGCTGGTGTTGATCGAGACCGTGATCCTCTTCGCGGGCGTGGTCTCGCGCTATGTCTTCAACGCGCCGCTGACCTGGTCCGACGAGCTGGCGTCGATCCTGTTCCTGTGGCTGGCGATGCTCGGCGCGGTGGTGGCGCTGCGCCGCGGCGAGCACATGCGCCTGACCACCTTCGTCAACCTGATGCCGCCGCGTCGGCGCGCCTGGGTCGAGACCTTTTGCACCTGCATCGTCGCGCTGTTCGTCGGCCTGCTGCTGTGGCCGGCGTACGAGCATTTCGTCGATCAGTGGGTGGTGACCACGCCGGCGCTGGAATGGCACGACGGCATGCGCGTGGCCGCGATCGGGGTCGGCGCGGTGCTGATGCTGGTGATCTCGCTGGCGCGTCTGCTGGAACGCGCAACGTGGAGGGATGCCGCCAGTTGCATCGCCTTGCTGGCACTGCTGTCGCTGGGGCTGTGGTGGCTCAAGCCGGCGCTGATGCAACTGGGCAATGTCAACCTGCTGATCTTCTTTGTCGGCCTGGTCGGCGTGTGCGTGGCGCTGGGCCTGCCGATCGCTTATGCCTTCGGCATGGCCACGATGGCCTACCTGGCACTGACGACGACCACGCCGCTGACGATCGTCGTCAGCCGCATGGACGAAGGCATGTCGCACATCATCCTGCTGTCGGTGCCGCTGTTCGTCTTTCTCGGCGCGCTGATCGCGATGACCGGGCTGGCGCGGGCGATGGTCGACTTCCTGGCCGCGCTGCTCGGCCATGTGCGCGGCGGCCTGCACTACGTGCTGCTCGGCGCGATGTACCTGGTGTCGGGCATCTCGGGCTCCAAGGCCGCCGACATGGCCGCCGTGGCCCCGGCCTTGTTCCCCGAGATGGAAAAGCGCGGCGCCCAGGGCGGCGACCTGGTGGCGCTGCTGTCGGCCTCGGGCGCGATGAGCGAGACGATCCCGCCGAGCCTGGTGCTGATCACGATCGGCGCGGTGACGGGCGTGTCGATCTCGGCGCTGTTCACGGGCGGCCTGCTGCCGGCCGTGGTCGGCATGGCCGCGCTGTGCGTGGTGGTCTATTTCCAGAACCGCCACGAAGACATGAGCGGCATCGCCAAGGCCAGCGGCGCCCAGGTGCGCCGCGCCTTGCTGGTGGCCCTGCCCGCGCTGGCCCTGCCCTTCGTGATCCGCACCGTGGTCGTCGAAGGCGTGGCCACGGCCACCGAGGTGTCCACCGTGGGCGTGGCCTACACCATCGTCGCCGGCCTGCTGGTCTACCGCCAGTTCGACTGGAAGCGCGTGCTGCCGATGCTGGTGGAAACCGCCTCGCTGTCGGGTGCGATCCTGCTGATCATCGGTTGCGCCACCGCGATGGCCTGGGCCCTGACGCAGTCGGGCTTCTCCAATTCGCTGGTCGCGCTGATGGCCGGCGTGCCCGGCGGCAAATGGGGCTTCATCGTCGTATCGCTGCTGGCCTTCGTGGTGCTGGGCAGTGTGCTCGAAGGCATCCCGGCGATCGTGCTGTTCGGGCCGCTGCTGTTCCCGGTGGCGCGGGCCCTGGGTGTGCACGAGGTGCACTACGCCATGGTGGTGATCTTCGCGATGGGCCTGGGCCTGTTCGCACCGCCCTTCGGCGTCGGCTTCTACGCCGCCTGCGCGATCGGCAAGGTGCCGCCCGACCAGGCCTTCGCACGCGTGTGGCCCCACCTGGGCGCTCTGTTCGTCGCACTGCTGGTGATCGCAGCCGTGCCCTGGATCTCGATCGGGTTCCTGTAGGCACCCCTCGCCCGGTCAGCCCGTGCGGCGCAGCGACGGTCGAACAAGACCTGACGAGCGACCGAGATCCGGACGTGACCGGCCGCTCACCGAATTACCGAATTAGGTCAAGTAGCGGGGCCCGACCCAAACCAGAATTTCATTGAAGAGGGAAGCAGTCGTTCGAGTCCCGGCGCCTCGCTCCAGTCGCTCTGCCGCGGCGACCGCACCAATTGCACGAACGACACCAATTTGTAAACCACGGGTCGGGGCGAGCCACAACATTCTTTCCAGCCATACCGGTGTGCTCGTAGTGCGCTGCGCCGCGATGTCCCTGTCTGTCCACCGTGGGAGCAAAGTTGTTTTGGCTGGCAGTGTGCATCCGCGCTCCGTGACGACGACGTGCATCGCGGTGCCGTGCTGCAGCGGGCGACGGATCGGTACGGCCACATGCGAGAAACCGACCCGATCATGCGCCGCCGCCCCGCCATGGCGGCTAGCGTTCTGTCGTAAAGGCCGTCACCGTCACCGAGCCGGTAGCAGGCTGGATCAAAGCCCACAGCCAGCGCCACCAACATGCCCAGCATTGCGTCTCCGCCATCAGCCGGCAATGTGATGCTCCAGTGTCTCTGGCCACACGGCGCTGCGCATCGGTTCCCGGACCGATGGACGCCGGCGAGAGCGAGCGGATGTTGCTTGACGCGCTGATAAGACTGAAGGCCATCGATCCGACCCTGAGCTTCCGCCGCTCCTGTCGAGAAGGCATCTGCGGTTCCGACGCGACAACGACGATCCACCGCCCGAAAAGGAGCGGCTGCAGTCGCCTGAGGCACACGATGAACTCAATGGCCTGTACGAGTGCATCCTGTGCGCCTGCTGCTCCAGCGCCTGTCCGAGTTTCTGGTGGAACCCGGACAAGTACGTCGGCCCTGCCGGGCTGTTGCAGGCTTACCGCTACCTGGTCGACAGCCGCGATCAGACGGCGGGCGAGAGACTCGACGGCCTCCAGGAACCGTACCGCCTGTTCCGCTGCAGAACGATCCTGAATTGCACCGATGTCTGCCCGAAGGGCCTGAATCCAGCCCTTGCCATCGGCAAGATCAAGGAGATGATGGTGCGGCGCAGCGTGTGACAGTGAAAGTGAGCGTGAAGCCTTCGCCAGGGTGCCGCACGAACATTCACGGATGGCTCA
>JANOKY010000725.1:0-2822 GCA_031419635.1 Burkholderiales bacterium
CGCAATCGTGGCCTCGACCGTCGGCTCGCCGACCAGCACCTTCTGAAAGCGCCGCTCCAGCGCCGCGTCCTTCTCGACGTACTTGCGGTACTCGTTGAGCGTGGTCGCGCCGATGCAGTGCAGCTCGCCGCGCGCCAGCGCGGGTTTGAGCATGTTGCCGGCGTCGATCGCGCCTTCGGCCTTGCCGGCACCGACCATGGTGTGCATCTCGTCGATGAACAGGATGATGCGGCCCTGATCGGCCGAGACTTCTTTCAGCACCGCCTTCAGGCGCTCTTCGAACTCGCCGCGGTATTTGGCGCCGGCCAGCAGGCCCGCCATGTCGAGCGACAGCACGCGCTTGTCTTTCAAAGTCTCCGGGACTTCGCCAGCGACGATGCGCTGCGCCAGGCCCTCGACGATCGCCGTCTTGCCGACACCCGGCTCGCCGATCAGCACCGGGTTGTTCTTGGTGCGCCGCTGTAGCACCTGGATCGCGCGGCGGATTTCGTCATCGCGGCCGATGACAGGATCAAGCTTGCCCAGGCGCGCGCGTTCGGTCACATCCACCGTGTACTTCTTCAGCGCCTCGCGCTGGCCTTCGGCATCGGCCGAATCGACCTTCTGGCCACCACGCACGGCCTCGATCGCGGCTTCGAGCGCCTTGCGTGTGAGGCCATGGCCGCGAACAACGCCGCCGAGGTCGGTCTTGGCATCGGCCAGCGCCAGCAGGAACATCTCGCTGGCGACGAACTGATCGCCGCGCTTGCCGGCTTCCTTTTCGGCCGCTTGCAGCAGCGACAGCAGGTCGCGCCCCGGCTGCACCACCTGGCCGCTGCCCTGCACTTGCGGCAGGCCGCTGATGGCCGTGTCCATCGCCGTCTTCAGCGCATTGCTGTTGGCCCCCGCGCGGTCGAGCAGCGCCTTCGGGCCTTCGGGCTGGGCCAGCATCGCGGCCAGCAGATGCGCCGGCTCGATGTAGGGGTTGTCGCGGCCGACGGCCAGGCTCTGGGCGTCGGCCAGGGCTTCCTGGAAACGGGTGGTGAGTTTGTCGATTCGCATGGGGACTCCGGGTTCGTCAACTGCCCACGACGTGGGGCACCAGCCTCGGGTTTTCAAGGGCGCGGGCCCTTGCGATGGGTCAAACCAGGTGCAACGCCAGCTCTTGTTTCTTGACTTTGCCGAGCGCCGTCTTGGGCAGCGCAGCCAGCACGACGATGCGGCGCGGTTGCTTGAAGCGCGCCAGCCGGGCCTCGAACAGCGCGCGCAGGCGATCCAGATCGAGCGTGGCGCCAGGGCGTGCCACCAGCGCCAGCACGGGCACCTCGCCCCAACGTGCATCGGGCAGGCCGACGACGGCCGCATCGGCCACGGACGGGTCACTGAGCGCGAGGTTCTCGATCTCGGCGGGGTGGATGTTCTCGCCGCCCGAGATGATCAGGTCCTTGCTGCGGCCGACGATTTCATACAGACCTTCGGCGTCGTGCTGCGCCAGATCACCGCTGCGAAACCAGCCGCCGGCAAAGGCTGGCGCGTCGCTCTCGCGGTGGTAGCCGCGTGCCAGGTTCGGTCCGCGAACCCAGACCTCGCCGTCGACGAGTTGCACTTCGACGCCCAGCGCTGGCCGCCCGGCCTTGCCCGGGTGCGCCATCGCCTCGCCCGGCCGCAACACCAGCGTGACCGGGCCGGTTTCGGTGGCGCCGTAGACCTGACACACCGGCACGCCGCGGGCATGAAAGGCGTCGATGAAGGCGCGCGGCACGATCTGCGAGCCGGTATTGACGAAGGCCAGCGAAGTCAAGTCGGTGGTGGCCCACCGAGGGTGCTCGATCAGCGCGCGCATCGTCGCCGGCACCAGCAGGCTGGTCGTTGCCCGCCAGGCCGCCACGTCGTGCAGCCAGGCCCCCGCATCGAAGCGCTCATGCAGCCGCACCACGCCGCCGGCAGCCAGCGTGGGCAGGACCTGGATGCCCAGGCCGCCGACATGGAACAGCGGCAGCACCGCCAGCGTGCGCGTCGCGGCATCGAGCCCCTGCGCATCGATCGCGGCGGCGATGTTGGCGCTCATGGCCGCTGCTGTGTGGATAGCGCCCTTGGCCTGCCCCGTGGTCCCCGAGGTGTAGACCAGCATCAGGTCGCCCGGCTCGTGCCCCGGCGCTTGCGGCTGCGGCAGCGCGGCAAGCGAATGCACTTGCGCGGCCAGCGCCGCCATCGCCTCGTCGTGCAGCAGGTGCTGCAAGCCGGCGTGGCGCACGATCGCTGCCAGCTCCGGCACGGCCAGGCGCCAGTTCAGCGGCACGTAGCGCGCACCGATTCGCTCGCAGGCGCGCAGCAGCGCCAACGCACGCGGCTGGTTCAGCGCCAGCCAGCCGATCGAATCACCTTCATGCACGCCGAGCCGCAATAGCGCGGCTTGTTCAACATCCGCCGCACGCTCGATGGCCGCTGCGTCGAACTCGAACATGGCACGAGACTCAGGATTCAATGGCTTCGTCGCGCTCGCCGGCCTCGTACAGGCATTCACGGCCGAGGCGATCGACGCACAACTCGGCGGTCCACGGCAGCATCAGCGAGCCGCAGCGCGAGTCCCGGTACAGGCGCTCCAGCAGCAGCGACTTGAGCATCGCCTGGCCGCCGCAGGTGCGCACGGCCACGCGGCAAATGTCGTTGGCGTTCTCCATGATCGAGTAATGCGCGTCCAGCAGACGCATGCGCGCATCCTTGTCGTGGTCGACGCGTGCCTCGCGCGCCTATTGCAGGTACAGCGCGCGCGTCTGCTCCAGCTTGATGCGCATCTCGGCCACCGCGATCTGCTTGGTCGGGTACATCCGGCGCTTCACCGG
>JANOKY010000726.1:0-5650 GCA_031419635.1 Burkholderiales bacterium
CGTGGCGCGCTCGAAATCGTTGCTGGCGCCTGTGGTCATCTGGTGCATGAACACTTCTTCGGCGATGCGGCCACCGAACAACACGCTGATCGTGCTCAGCATGCGTTCCTTGTCCAGGCTGTAACGGTCGCCTTCGGGCAATTGCATCGTCACGCCCAAGGCGCGGCCGCGCGGGATCACGGTGACCTTGTGCACCGGGTCGGTCTTGGGCATCAGCTTGGCCACCAGGGCATGGCCGGACTCGTGGTAAGCCGTGTTCCTGCGCTCTTCCTCGGGCATCACCATGCTCTTGCGCTCGGGACCCATCATGATCTTGTCTTTGGCCTTCTCGAAGTCGACCATCTCGACCACGCGGCCGTTGCGACGCGCGGCGAAGAGAGCGGCTTCGTTGACCAGGTTGGCCAAGTCGGCGCCCGAGAAACCCGGTGTGCCGCGGGCCAAGATGTCGGCGCGGATGTCCTGGCCGACCGGCACCTTGCGCATGTGGACGTTGAGGATCGCTTCGCGGCCGCGCACGTCGGGCAGCGAGACATAGACCTGGCGGTCGAAACGGCCCGGGCGCAGCAAGGCCGGATCGAGGATGTCGGGCCGGTTGGTGGCCGCCATCACGATCACGCCCAGGTTGGTCTCGAAGCCGTCCATCTCGACCAGCATCTGGTTCAGGGTCTGCTCGCGCTCGTCGTTGCCGCCGCCCAGGCCAGCGCCACGGTGGCGGCCGACGGCGTCGATTTCGTCGATAAAGATGATGCAGGGCGCGCTCTTCTTGGCCTGCTCGAACATGTCGCGCACGCGAGCGGCGCCGACGCCGACGAACATTTCGACGAAGTCGGAGCCCGAGATCGAGAAGAACGGCACCTTGGCCTCGCCGGCGATGGCCTTGGCCAGCAGGGTCTTGCCGGTGCCTGGAGGCCCCACCAGCAGCACGCCGCGCGGGATGCGCCCACCGAGCTTCTGGAAGCGTTGCGGGTCTTTCAGGAAGTCGACCAGTTCCTTGACCTCTTCCTTGGCCTCTTCGCAGCCGGCCACGTCGGCGAAGGTGGTGGTGTTGTTGGCCTCGTCGAGCATGCGCGCCTTGCTCTTGCCGAAGCTGAAGGCACCGCCCTTGCCGCCGCCCTGCATCTGGCGCATGAAGTAAACCCAGACGCCGATCAGCAGGATGAACGGGCCCCAACTGATCAGGATCGTCATCAGCAGCGAGGGTTCTTCGCGCGGCTTGACGTCGAACTTGACGCCGTTGTTGATCAGGTCGCCGACCAAGCCGCGGTCGAGGTAGGTGGCGGTGCTGCGGATGCGCTTGTCGTCATTGGTGGTGGCGATGATCTCGGTGCCGCCGGCCGCGCCCTCCTGAAGCGTCACCGTCTTGATGCGCTTGCTGCGCACCTCTTCGAGGAAGTCGGAGTAGCCGATCTGGCCACTGGCCACCGCGCTGCGGTCGAACTGGCGAAAGACCGTGAACAGCACCAGGGCAATCACCAGCCAGACCGCGATCTTGGAAAACCATTGATTGTACAACGCGGCTCCTTGTGCCGTTGTCCTGCGCTGCGCCCGAAAACAGCGCAGCCATGGAGGTGGGGCCGATTTTAGTCCCGTCAAGGTGGGCCGTGCCGCGAAGCAATCGACGCCCGCCGGGGCCCCATCAGGCCTTTTTCAGACCGATCCCGACCAGAAAGGTTTCCGAAGAGCGGTCGCGCGAGGCTTTGGGCTTGATCGGGCGCACGACGCGAAAGGTCTTCTTGAACAGCTCGACGAGCTGGCTGTAGCCGCTGCCGTGAAAGAGTTTGACCACCAGCGCGCCCTCGGGGCGCAGGTGCGCGAGCGAGAAATCCAGCGCCAACTCGACCAGGTGGGCCACCCGCGCCGCGTCGGAGCTGGCAATGCCCGACAGGTTGGGCGCCATGTCCGACAGCACCAGGTCCACCGGCCGGCCGGCCAGCGCGGCCTCCAGCTCGGCCAGCACGGATTCTTCGTTGAAATCGCCCTGGATGAACTGCACGCCTTCGATCGGCTCGACCTCAATCAGGTCCAGCGCGATGATGCTGCCGTTCAACTGGCCGACCGCGGCGCCGCCGATGCCCGCCTCCTTGGGCGCAAAGCGGCGCCGCAGGTACTGGCTCCAGGCGCCGGGCGCCGCGCCCAGGTCGACGACGATCTGGCCGGGCTTGATCAACGACAAGGTCTCGTCGATCTCCTTCAACTTGTAGGCGGCGCGGGCGCGGTAGCCCTCACGCTGGGCCATCTTGACGTAGGGGTCGTTGATGTGGTCGGCCAACCACGCCTTGTTGACCTTCTTGCTTTTGGTCTTGATTTTCATTGCACGTCGATAATAGGCAGATGCCAGCGATCCCACTCAGCCCTGCCCAACGCAAGGAGCACCGCGCAGCGGCGCACCACCTCGACCCCGTGGTCGCCATCGGCGGCGAGGGCCTGACCGCCGCCGTGCGCAAGGAAACCGACGCCGCCCTGAAGGCCCACGGCCTGATCAAGGTGCGCATGTTCAGCGACGACCGCGAGGCCCGCGAAGCCGTCTTTCAGGATCTCGCCGACACGCTCAACGCCGCGCCGATCCAGCACATCGGCAAACTGCTGGTGCTGTGGCGGCCGGTGCCGCCGAAGGAAAAGGTCGAACGCGACGAGCGCCCGGGCGGCTCGCGGGTGGTCAAGATCCTCAAGTTCAGCAAGAGCGGCAACCACCGGCCGCAGGTGAAGAAGCTCACCGTGCACGGCAATCAGCGCGTCACGGCAGGCGGCATGATCAAACGGGCGAAGAAGCGCATCGTCAGCGTCAAGAAGAACGCTGGCTAGGATCGCAGGCAGCGCAGGGCCGCTCCCAAGCAGCCTGCGCTCCCAAGGGCCACGAAGGGGCCCCTGCGAGCCCCTGGGGGCGCGGGCGCAGCGAGCTTGGGGCAGTCATACGTAGCGCACGTCCATGATCTCGTAGCTTTTCACGCCGCCCGGGGCCTGCACGTCGGCCACGTCGCCGAGTTCCTTGCCGATCAGGGCCCGCGCGATCGGTGAGCTGATCGAGATCAAGCCCAGCTTCAGGTCGGCCTCGTCGTCGCCGACGATCTGGTAGGTGACTTTCGCGCCGCTGGCCTCTTCCTCGAGCTCGACGGTGGCGCCGAAGACCACGCGGCCACCGGCGTCCAGGGTCGTCGGGTCGATCACCTGCGCCGCCGCCAGCTTGCTTTCCAGCTCAAGAATGCGACCCTCGATGAAGCCCTGCTTGTCCTTGGCTGCTTCGTACTCGGCGTTCTCCGACAGATCGCCCTGTGCGCGCGCTTCGGCAATCGCCTGGATCACCGCATGGCGCTCAACGCCCTTCAACTGCTGCAGCTCGGCCTTGAGCTTTTGCAGTCCACGAACGGTCAAGGGAACTGAGGCCATGTTGATGGGGTCGCGTCGAGCGGGTCGGAAACGAAGCCGCCGCCCGAGTCCACAGTGGACGCCCGGCGGCGGAGGAATGGCTGCGATTCTAGTTCAGCAGTTGCGCGTGCAGTTCCTGCAGCGACAGCACGCCGAAGCCGCTCTGGTGCTTCATCGCTTCAGTGGCCGCCTCGCAGCCGGCCATGGTGGTGTAGTAGGTCACGCGGTGCGCCAGCGCCGCGGTGCGGATGTAGCGCGAATCGGCGATCGCCGTGCGCGTTTCGTCGACCGTGGTGAACACCAGTTGGATCTCGCCGGCCTTGATCAGGTCGGCAATGTGCGGCCGGCCATCCTTGACCTTGTTGACCACCTTCACAGGAACACCGGTGGCGGCGATCGCCGCGGCGGTGCCCTTGGTGGCGACGACCGAGAAGCCCAGGTCGTGCAGCTCGGAAGCGACCTTCACCGCACGGTCCTTGTCGCCGTTCTTCACCGTGATGACCACCGTGCCGCGCTCGGGCAGCTGCGAGCCCGCGCCGAGCTGGCTCTTCAGCATCGCCTCGCCGAAGCTCAGGCCCACGCCCATCACCTCGCCGGTGGAGCGCATCTCGGGGCCCAGGATCGGGTCGACGCCGGGGAACTTGTTGAACGGGAAGACGGCTTCCTTGATGCTGAAGTACGGCGGGATCACCTCATGCGGTGGCCGTCCACCGAGGCCCTGCTGGTCCCTCAGCTTTTGCCCGGCCATGCAGCGCGCCGCGATCTTGGCCAGCGGTTGGCCGGTGGCCTTGCTGACGAAGGGCACGGTGCGCGAAGCGCGCGGGTTGACTTCGAGCACGAAGACCACCGCCTCATCGCCCTCGCCTTGAATGGCGAACTGCACGTTCATCAGGCCGATGACCTTAAGCGCCTTGGCCATCAACGTGGTCTGGCGCCGCAACTCGTCCTGCAGCGCCGGCGACAACGAATACGGCGGCAGCGAGCAGGCCGAGTCGCCGGAGTGCACCCCCGCCTGCTCGACGTGTTCCATGATGCCGCCGATCATCACGTCGGTGCCGTCGCTGATGCAGTCGACATCGACCTCGATCGCGTCATCCAAGAAGCGGTCGAGCAACACCGGCGACTTCTCGCTGACCCGCACCGCCTCGCGCATGTAGCGCTCGAGGTCCTTGTCGCCATGGACGATCTCCATCGCCCTGCCCCCGAGCACATAGCTCGGCCGCACCACCAGGGGGTAGCCGATCTCGTGGGCCAAGGCCAGCGCGGCCTCTTCGGTGCGCGCGGTGCGGTTCGGCGGCTGGCGCAGGCCCAGCGTTTGCAGCAGCTTCTGGAAGCGCTCGCGGTCTTCGGCGATGTCGATCGAATCGGGGCTGGTGCCGATGATCGGCACGCCCGCGCGCTCGAGGTCCAGGGCCAACTTCAACGGCGTCTGGCCGCCGTACTGCACGATCACGCCGGTGGGCTTTTCCTTATCGACGATCTCGAGCACGTCTTCCAGCGTCACCGGCTCGAAGTAGAGGCGGTCGCTGGTGTCGTAGTCGGTCGAGACGGTTTCGGGATTGCAGTTGACCATGATGGTCTCATAGCCGTCTTCGCGCATCGCCAGCGCCGCATGCACGCAGCAGTAGTCGAACTCGATGCCCTGGCCGATGCGGTTCGGCCCGCCACCCAGCACCATGATCTTCTTGCGACTCGTCGGCTCGGCTTCGCATTCTTCGTCGTAGGTCGAGTACAGGTACGCGGTTTCGGTGGCGAACTCGGCCGCACAGGTGTCGACGCGCTTATACACCGGGCGCACACCGAGTGCGTGGCGTTTGGCGCGCACTTCATGCTGGTTGGTCGCCAGCAGTTTGGCGATGCGCCGGTCGGCGAAGCCCTTGCGCTTGAGGTAGCGCAGCTCGTGGGCGCTCAGCGAGGCCAACGTGCGGCCGGACAGCGCTTGCTCGGTCTGCACCAGTTGCTCAATCTGGGCCAGGAACCAGGGGTCGATCGCGGTTTCCTCGAACACTTCCGCCTGCGTCATGCCGATGCGGAAGGCGTCGGCGACGTAGAGGATGCGCTCGGGCCCGGCCTCGCCGATTTCCTGCACGATCTCATCGCGGTCGGTGCTGCGCTCGGTCAGGCCGTCGATGCCCGTCTCCAGGCCACGCAGCGCCTTCTGCAAACTCTCCTGGAAGGTGCGGCCGATGGCCATCACCTCGCCGACGGATTTCATCTGCGTCGTCAGCCGTGCATCGGCCGCCGGGAACTTCTCGAACGCGAAGCGCGGGATCTTGGTGACGACGTA
>JANOKY010000727.1:0-4727 GCA_031419635.1 Burkholderiales bacterium
AGAACGTGGCCAACATCGGCTACTACAACGAATACGGCCGCGACAAGAACCTGTTCGGCGCGTCGTTCAACACCAAGGCCGGCCCGGTGGCGGTCGGTGGCGAAATCTCTTACCGCCCGCGTGATTCAGTGGCCGTCGACGGCAGCGTGCCTTTCACCGGCAAGTACAGCATCTTCGAGCCGGCCAATGCCGATGCCAATGGCCGCATCACGGTGCGTGGCTACGTCGAAGAGAAGAAAATTCAGGCCCACCTGACGGCGCTGTACTTCACCGAGGTCAACTCGCCGGCAGGCGCGCTGGTCAAGGCGCTCGGCGCGGCGGAAGGCACGCTGCTGGCCGAAGTGGCGGTGACGCATTACCCGAACCTCAAGGTCGGCACGATTCCCTACCTGATCTTCCCTTCCTACGAGTCGCCGACCAAGACCTCGGCCGGCTATGCCTTCGAGTTCGACCTGAGCTATCCGCGCGTCTGGGGCACGGACTGGAACCTGACCCAGTCGACCGTCTTCACCCACGACGTGAAGGGCATCTCGCCGAACACGCTGCCCTTTGTCAAGGGCCGCAAGTCGCTGTTCATCGGCATGCTGTTCGACAACAGCAACGTGACCCGCGTGCAGTTGGGCTACACCGCGTTCTTCGGCGGCGGCCTCTCCAACATCGTGCGCGACCGCGACAACTTCGCGGCCAGCCTGTCGTACAGCTTCTGACGCGACAGGGGGACGGGTCAAGCGCCCGTCCCCCCGACTCGGCCGATCTGCCTCCTCCATGCTCCAGAGATTCGTCAGCGCCTGCGAGCGCCTGATCTTCGGCCGGCGTGCGCTGTTGCTGCTGGTGCTGGCCGCCATCACCGCCGTGATGGGCGTGTTCGCGGCCCGGCTGCACATGACCGCCGGCTTCGGCAAGCAGTTGCCGCTCGGCCACGAGTACACCGAGACCTTCACCAAGTACCAGAACATCCTGTTCGGCGCGAATCGCCTGATCGTGGTGGTGCGTGCGCGCCAGGGCGACATCTGGCAGCCCGCCATGTTGAAGCGCCTGAACGAAGTCACGCAGGCCCTGCTGTTCCTGCCGGGCGTGGACCGGCGCAGCGTGACTTCGCTGTGGACGCCCAACACGCGCGTGATGCAGGTCACCGAAGAGGGCTACGAAGCCCGCGACGTGATCGGCGGCGACATCACGCCCGACAAGCTCGATGCCGCGGCCGTCGCCCGCATCCGCGATAACGTGATCCAGGGCGGCTATGTCGGCAACCTGGTGGCGGGCGACTTCTCGGGCGCGATGGTCACCGCCGATCTGCTCGACGCCGACCCGCGCACCAAGCTGCCCACCGACTACATCGCGCTCGGGCCGCAGATCGAAAAAGAGCTGCGTGCCAAGTTCGAGGACGCCCACACCGAGATCCAGATCATCGGCTTCGCCAAGCAGATCAGCGACATCGCCGAAGGCGCCAAGGGCGTCGTGCTGTTCTTCGTCCTGGCCTTTGCGCTCACCGCCTTGGCGGTGTACTGGTATTGCCGCTCGTGGGCCTTCACCGCCGCGGCACTGGTCTGCTCGCTGGTCTCGCTGGTGTGGCAGTTCGGCACGCTGCAACTGCTGGGCTACGGCCTGGATCCATTGGCCGTGCTGGTGCCGTTCCTGGTCTTCGCCATCGGCGTCTCGCACGGTGTGCAGCAGATCAACTACATCGTGCGCGAAATCAGCGGCGGCAAGAGCACGGTCGATGCCGCGCGTGCCAGCTTCGGCGCGCTGCTGGTGCCCGGCACGATGGCGCTGATCACGGCCTTCGTCGGCTTTGCGACCTTGCTGCTGATCCCGATCCCGATGATCCGCGAACTGGCGATCACCGCTTCGCTCGGCGTGGCCTACAAGATCGTCACCAACCTGGTGATGCTGCCCGTCGTAGCCTCCTACGTGCGCCTGTCGCCGGGCTACGGCGCGCGCATGCAGGACACGCGCGAGGCGCGTTCGCTGGTGGTGGTGGCCATGGCGCGTCTGGCCGAGCCGGCACCTGCGCGTTGGGTCGTGATCGCCGGCATGCTGTTGTTCGCGCTGGCCGTATGGGGCAGCCGCGATCGGCACATCGGCTACGTGCAGCCGGGCGCGCCCGAGCTGCGCGACAGCGCGCGCTACAACCGCGACGCCGTCAGCATCGCCGAGAAGTTCTCGGTTGGGCTGGATGTGCTGACCGTCGTCAACGAGAGCCCGCCCGACGGCTGCTACGACTACCAGAAGATGGTCTATATCGACGACCTGGCCTGGGAGCTGGCCAACACCGAAGGCGTCATCGGCACGGCGGCGCTGCCGGGCCTGGTCAAGGTCGGCGCGTCGGGCTTCAATGAAGGCAACCCGAAGTGGACCGACATGCCGCGCGATGCGCGCTCGATGGCCAGCTTCATCGGCCTGGTCGGCGAAGGCTCGGGGCTGTACGACCCGCGCTGCACGGTGCTGCCGATCAACGTCTACCTCAGTGACCACAAGGCCGACACGATCAAGCGCGCGGTCGGCGTCGTCAAGGCCTGGCGCGCCAGCGAAAAAATCGACGGCCTGACGGTGCGCCTGGCCAGCGGCAATGCCGGTGTGCAGGCCGCCACCAACGAGGTGCTCGAAGCCACCGAACTGCCGATGATGCTGTACGTCTACGCCACCATCGTCGTGCTGGTCTTCGTGACCTACCGCGACTGGCGCGCCGTGCTCGCCTGCTGCCTGCCGCTGACCGTGGCCACCTTCATCGGCTACTGGTTCATGAAGGCCCTGGACATCGGCCTGACGGTGGCCACGCTGCCGGTGATGGTGCTGGCCGTGGGCATCGGCGTCGACTATGCCTTCTACATCTACAACCGCCTGCAGCTGTATCTGGCCGACGGCATGCCGATCGTGCCGGCCTTCCGCCGCGCGCTGTCGGAAACCGGCATCGCCACCATCTTCACGGCCCTGACGCTGTCGGTGGGTGTCGCCACCTGGGTCTTCTCGCCGTTGAAATTCCAGGCCGACATGGGCTTGCTGCTGGCCTTCATGTTCATGCTCAACATGCTGATGGCGATCACCCTGCTGCCGGCGCTGGCGGTCACCATCGACGCCCTGATTCCGCGCCGCGGCCCGGTGCACCGGCCATTCGGGGCGCATTGACGATGGCCGCCATCATGATGACGATCGACCCGCCGAATCGCCGCCAGTGGCTGGCCTGTGCCGGCGCCCTGCTGCTGCCTGCCGCCGTGTTGGCTGCGGACGCCGACAGCGGCGCGGCGCGCAAGCGTCCGCTGGCCGTCAAGGGCCTGTACCTGGACCTGACCCGCGCTGCCGAGCGCCTGGTGGCGGTGGGCGAGCGCGGCCATGTGCTGCTGTCCGACGACCAAGGTGTGCAGTGGCGCCAGGCCACCGCGGTGCCGAGCCGCGTCACGCTCACGGCAGTTCATGCGCTCGACGCGCGCACGCTGTGGGCGGTCGGCCACGGTGGCACGATCCTTCGCTCGGCCGATGCCGGCGAAAACTGGCGGCGGGCGCCCAGCCCCGCCGAGGCCGGCGATGTGCTGCTGTCGATTCGCGTTGAGGCCGATGGCACCGGGCTGGCGGTCGGCGGCTTCGGCCTGGCCCTGCGCACGCGCGACGGCGGCGCCACCTGGACGCGTCAAGCGCTGCTGCCGGGCGAAGCCGGCGAGCGCCATCTCAACCGCATCTTTGTGGCCGACGCGTCGAAATGGCTGATCGCCGCCGAGAGCGGCCATGTGATGCTCAGTGACGACCGTGGCGACCATTGGCAGGCTGTGAAGACGCCTTATGCCGGCTCGCTGTGGAGCGGCCTGGCACTGGCCGACGGCGCGCTGCTGGCCTGCGGCATGCGCGGCAACCTGGTGCGCAGTGGCGATGGTGGGCGCAGTTGGACGCACCAGGCCGTCGCCGGTGCCGGGTCGTTCACCGGCGCGGCGCAGCGTGCCGATGGCCTGCTGGCGCTGGTGGGCGTGGACGGCACGCTGGTGACCAGCCGCGACGGTGGCGCGACCCTGAAGCTGCGGCCACAGGACGACCGCACGACGCTGTCCGCGGCGGTGTTCCTGCCCTCCGGCGCGCTGGCGGTTGCCAGTGCTGCCGGCGTGCATGTTGTCAAAACCATTGCCTGACCGAGGAGCCGCGATGACAACGTCCCGCCAGTCCTTTCTTGCCGCCCGCGACTTCCTGCTGCGCCACCGCGACGATTACGCCACGGCAGTCGCCGGTTTCGAGTGGCCCCGCCTGGCCGACTTCAACTGGGCGCTGGAGCACTTCGACCCGATGGCTTTGAACAACCCCACGCCCGCGCTGTGGATCGTCGAGGAGGGCGGCAGCGAGCAGCGCGTCAGCTTCGAGCAGATGCGCCAGGCCTCGAACGCGGTGGCCAACCACCTGCGGGCGCTGGGTGTCGCGCGTGGCGACCGCGTGCTGCTGATGATGGGCAACGAGCGCGCGCTGTGGGAAGCCATGCTGGCCTGCATCAAGCTCGGCGCCGTGGTGGTGCCGGCCACCACGCTGCTCACGCACGACGATCTGCAGGACCGCTTTGACCGCGGCCGCGTGAGCCATGTCATTGCCAACGGCGCACTGGCCGCCAAGTTCGATGGCCTGCCCGGCGACTACACGCGCATAGCCACCGGCGATGCACCGGCGGGCTGGACGCCGTTCGACGCCGCCCGCAGCTTCGCCACCGTGTTCACACCCGATGGCCCGACCGCCGCCACCGATCCGCTGCTTCTGTA
>JANOKY010000728.1:0-9922 GCA_031419635.1 Burkholderiales bacterium
GGCGGCTTCGACCGCGTGTTCGAGATCAACCGCAACTTCCGCAACGAAGGCATCTCGGTTCGGCACAACCCCGAATTCACGATGATGGAGTTCTACGCCGCGTACTGGAACCACCACGACTTGATGGATTTCACTGAAAACGTGCTGCGCCACGCTGCCCGCACGGCCGCGGGTAGTGCCACGCTCAGCTATGCCGGAAAGCCGGTCGAACTCGATCGCCCGTTCGCGCGGCTGTCGGTGCGCGATTCGCTGGTCGAGCACGCCGGCCTGAGCGCGGCCGAGGCCGATGACGCCGCCCTGCTGCACGCCAGGCTGAAGGCACTGGGCGAAGAGCCGCCCGCGCGCTGGGGGCTGGCCGAGTTGCAGTTCGCGATGTTCGAAGCAGTGGTCGAAGCCAAGTTGTGGCAGCCGACCTTCATCACCGACTATCCCGTCGAGGTCAGCCCGCTGGCGCGCGCATCCGACACCAACCCGGCCGTCACCGAGCGCTTCGAGTTGTTCATCACCGGGCGTGAAGTGGCCAACGGCTTTTCGGAGCTGAACGACGCCGAAGACCAGGCCGCGCGCTTCGCCTCGCAGGCGGCACATAAGGAGGCCGGCGACGAAGAAGCGATGTTCTACGACGCCGACTTCATCCGCGCGCTCGAGTACGGCATGCCGCCGGCCGGCGGCTGCGGCATCGGCATCGACCGCCTGATCATGCTGCTGACCGACAGCCCGAGCATCCGCGACGTGATCCTGTTCCCGGCCTTGCGCCGGGAATCGTGATCACACCGGCGCTGCGCCGCGAAAGATGAGTGCCGTGGAGATCGATCGGCTGGATTCGCTGGCCGAGGTCGAGGCCGCGCTGTGGCGCGAGCTGGACGACGCGGCGCACCATCCGCAGCACCCCTGGCGCACCGCGGTGCTGGCCACCACCGACGGTGAGGTGGGCGACGCGCGCACCGTGGTGCTGCGCGGCAGCGACAGCGTGGCCCAGCGCCTGACCCTGTTCAGCGACGCGCGCGCGGCCAAGGTGGCGCAACTCAGCGCCCACCCGCTGGGCACGCTGGTGATGTGGTCGCCGGCACTGAACTGGCAATTGCGCCTGCGCGTGCAATTGCAGGCCGTGACCGACGGGCTGGCGGTCTCGTCGCAATGGGCGCGCCTGAAACTCTCGCCGGCCGCGCACGACTACCTCAGCGCCCAGGCGCCGGGCAGCGTGCTGGCCAATGCGCTGGGTGCGCGTGGCGACCGCGCGCACTTCGCGCTGATCCTGGCCGACGTGGTGTCGATCGACTGGCTCGAATTGCACCCGCAGGGGCACCGCCGCGCCCGCTTCGGTGCTGGCAACGCCAGCTGGTTACAAGCCTGAGCCGCAGGGCGTTAAACAAGTCGCGCCATTTTTGCGCAGGCCCGGGCGCGCCGCTGCGGCGGTCGGCCGCTGGCAGGGATCATGCGTTGACTGCCTTCGCAACGCTCACCTGGCCGACATGAACTCCCTGCTGCACCACCCGATCTACGAACGCCTGCTTGCCCCCGCCGACCCCTGTGCGCGCCACGCGTTGCTGCACGACATGGAGCGGCAACTTGCGCAAGTGCAGCGCTGCCCGGGCCTGCACGCCCGGGTGCACAGTTTTGTCGATCGCGGCGTGCCCTACTTCGCCCCCACCGACGCGCATTACCGCGAGTGGGCCGCGCGCGCGGCGCAGCTCTGGGACGAGCTGCACGGGCGTGCGCTGGCCGCTGTCGCGGCCTAGGACTTCGCCGGCCGCGCCGCTTCGGCCAGGCGTTTTTCGACCTCGGCCGCCGGCATCGCGCCGGGCACGCGCTTGCCGTCCTCGAACAGGACCGCCGGCGTGCCGTTGACGCGGTATTTGCGGCCGAAGGCGGTGTTGCGTTCGATCGCCGAGGTGTCGCAAGCGCCCATCATCTTCGGTGGCGTCACGCCGTCGATCATCCAGGCCCGCCAGGTCTTCATCGCGTCCTTGGAGCACCAAATTGAGCGCGACTTGTCGTTCGAGTCGGGGCCCAGCACCGGGTACAGGAAGGTGTAGATGGTCACGTCCTTCACGTTCAGCAGGTCGCGCTCGAAGCGTTTGCAGTAACCGCAGTTGGGGTCGACGAACACCGCCAGCTTGCGTGCGCCGCTGCCCTGCTTGATGACCATCGCGTCCTTGAACGGCAGCTTGTCGAAGTCGATCGCGTTGAGTTTTTCGATGCGCTTTTCGGTCAGGTTGACCTTGGCCTTGGTATCGAACACCGTGCCCTGGATCACATGGTTGCCCTGCTCGTCGGTGTAGATCACGTCATTGCCGAAACGCACTTCCCACAGGCCCGGGATCGGCGTCTTGGTGACTTCGTCGATCTTCGGCAATTCGGGCAGGCGCTCGGGCAGGTTCTTGCGGATCACGTCTTCCTGCGCCGCCGCCGGCCACGCGACGGCGGTTGCCAAGGCCAACAAGGTGAGCGAGCGAAGCAGCATGGTGGAGTCCTGCGAAGTAAAGGTCAGAGGCCGAGGGCGCGGCCGGTCAGCCAGCGCTTGAGCGGCGTGGCTGCATTGACGAGACCCAGGCCGCGGTTGCGAAGTTCCTTGGCCCAGGGCGCCGGGTGCGAAAAAAGCTGCAACAGGCCGTCGGTGAGGGCAAGCATCGCACGGGTCGGGCCTTCGCGCTCGCGGGCGTAGCGCTCGAGCAGGCGAACATCGCCCAGGCCGCGCCAAGCTTCACGCTCGGCCACCACCCGCGCCAGCGCCGCCACATCGGCCAGGCCCAGGTTCAGGCCCTGGCCGGCCAGCGGGTGCACCAGGTGCGCGGCGTCGCCCAGCAGCACCCAGCCCGGGCCGCAGACACGCTCGGCGCGGGCCAGGGCCAGCGGCCAGGCGGCGCGCGCGCTGGCCAGGCGCAGCGTGCCTGCCGCACCGCCGGTGGCCTGCATCAGCGCGGCCTCGAAGGCGGCGTCGTCCAGGGCCAGCAACGCCTCGGCTCGATCGGCCGGCAGCGACCAGACCAGCGCCAGGCCGTGGCCGGCGCGCGGGCGGTCAGTGGGCAGCAAGGCCAGCACATCGGGCGCGCGGAACCATTGCCGCGCCAAGCCCTGGTGCCCCTCGTCGCTGGCCAGCCGCGCGGCGATCGCACGCTGGCCATAGTCGTGCGTCTCGAAGGCCACGCCGAAGCGCTCGCGGGTGGCGGAGGCCCTGCCTTCAGCCACCACCTGTAGCGTGGCCTGCACCGGCTCGGCGACGGGTTGCACATGCGCGGCGTAGCGCAGTGCCGCAGCGAGCTCGGCTTCGAGTGCCGCCGCATCGACGATCCAGGCCAGCTCTCGCACCTGCTGCTGCCAGGCCGAGAAGCGCAGCATGTGGGCTGCACCGGCATCGCCCTCGATGCGCATGTCGTAGACGGCAGTGCGCGCGTCAGTGGGCAGCGCGGCCCAGACTTTCAGCGAATCGAGCAGCGCCACCGAGACGGCGTTGAGCGCATACGCGCGCACGTCGTCGCCGCGCGGCGCGGCGGCCGGCGCGGATGCCGACAGGGCCACCGACAGGCCCTGGCGCGACAGCGCCAACGCGGCGGCGCGGCCGACGATGCCGCTGCCGAGTACCTGAACGTCGAAGGGTTGCATCGGCTTGCATTCTAGGTTTCGGGCGCAGCGAGAATCGAGCGACACCCTGGACCGCCGCCTGCCCCGATGAAATCGCCCTGGATCCGCCGTACCGCCCTGGCCTTGGCCGCGCTGTTGCTGTTGCTGGCGGTTGCCGCGGCCGTGCTCATCGCCAGCTTCGACGCCAACCGCTACAAGAGCCTGGCCATCGACTGGATGAAAACGGAGCGCCAGCGCACGCTGGCCATCGACGGGCCGATCGAGCTGTCGGTGTTCCCGCGGCTGGCGGTCAAGGTGTCGAAAGTCCGGCTGTCGGAACACGGCCGTGCTGATGAGTTCATCGCCATTGACGAAGCGGCGCTGGCGCTGCAGGTGCTGCCGCTGTTGAGAAAACAACTGGTCATCGATCGCGTCAGCGCGCGTGGTGTGCATGCCACCTACCTGCGCAATGCCAAGGGTGTGCGCAACATCGACGATCTGGTCGCCACCGACAAAGCCAGCGCGGTTGGCAGCACACCGGCCAGCGGCCCGGCGCTGCGCTTCGACGTCAGTGCGGTGCAGCTCGATGAGCTGCAACTGCGCCTGCACGACGACATCGCCAAGCTGGCCGGCGAGATCACGCTGCAATCGTTCACGTCGGGGCACCTGGGCAACCAGGCCGACACGCCGGTGACGCTGCGCGCCAGCGTCAAGCTGACGCAGCCGCAGCCGCTTTCGCTCACGCTGGATGGCCGCGCGACGCTGGCGCTGGACCTCGACAAGAACGCTGTCGCGGCCAGCGGCTTGAAGCTCGATGTGCAAGGCGATGCTGCCGGCGTCAAGGGCCTGCGCGCGGCGCTCGAAGGCGCATTGGCCTGGGACGGCAACGCACTGCGCGCCGGGCCGCTGCAAGTGGCGGTGAAGAGCGGCACGCTCGGCAGCCTGGCCCTGGCGGCGTCCACGCTCGAAGTCAAGAAGATGGTCTACAACCCGGCCGGCCAACAGCTCGAACTCGAGGCCCTGAAACTGGCGCTGGCGGGCAAGCAAGGCGCCAACCCCATCGAGCTGGCACTGGACTGGGCGCAATTGCAGGTCGACGCACGGCAACTCAAGGGCAGCGCCTTGAGCGGACGCTACAAGCTCGGCGGGCCGACCGCGCTGGCCGGCACGTTCCGCTCCGCCGCCCCGAGCGGCAACTTCGACGCCATGCGCCTGCCGGGCTTCGCGCTCACGCTGGCCGGCAACGCCGGGCCGCGCAAGATCGACGGCAACGCCAAGGCCGACCTGCTGCTGCGCATCGGCCGCGGCGCGCTGGCCTTTGAGCGCCTCGACGTGACGGCGACGATTGCCGAAGCCAACGCAGCGCCCTTGCAGATCGCCCTGCGTGGCAACGCCGCTACCGATGCCAAGGCAGCGCAGTGGACGCTCGATGGTGCGCTGAACAGCAACCGATTCGAGTCCAGCGGCAGCGCGGCATTCGGCGCCGGCATGCCGACCGTCAAGGCCGTTGCGCGCTTCGACAACCTCGACCTGAACACGCTGTTCGGCCCCGACAAGCCCACGGCCACCGCCGCCGCGCCGGCCGACAGCGCCGTGCAACTCGACGGCCTGCGCGCCGTCAACGGCCAGTTCAGCTTCGCCGCCGGTGGGCTGGCCTTTCGCCAATACAAACTCACCGACGCCAAGCTCGATGCCACCCTGGACAACGGCAGCTTGCGCATCGCCCGCCTGGCCGGCCGCGCCTGGGGCGGCAGCCTCGACGGCAGCGGCAGCGCCGACGCGCGCAGCCAGCGCATCGCCGTCAAGCTCACTGCCAGTGGCGTCAATGTCAATGCCCTGCTCAAAGACGTGGCCGGCAAGGACTTGCTCGAAGGCACCGGGCGCGTCACCGCCGACTTGAACACGACGGGTGCGACCCTCGGCGCGCTGCGCTCCAACCTGGCCGGCAGTGCGGCGCTGCAATTGCGCGACGGCGCCATCAAGGGCATCAACCTGGCGCGCACGCTGCGCCAAGCCAAGGCCGCGCTGTCGATGAAACAGGACGCGGTGACCCAGGCCCGCAACACCGAGAAGACCGATTTCTCCGAACTCACGGCCACCGCTCGCATTGCCAACGGCGTGGCGCAGAGCAACGACCTCGATGTGAAGAGCCCGTTCCTGCGCATCGGCGGCGCCGGGCGTTTCGACATCGGCCATGGCCGCATCGACTACACCGCGCGCGCCACCGTGGTCGCGGCCGCCGCGGGCCAGGACGCCGGTGAACTCGCGGCCCTGCGCGGCGTGACCGTGCCGGTGCTTTTGAGCGGCCCGTTCGAGGCCATCGACTGGCGGATTCAGTGGTCGGGCGTGGCGGCTGCCGCGGTCGAGACCCAGTTGAAAGACGCGCTGGCGCAGAAGTTGGGCGGTGCGCTGGGTGCGAAACTCGGCAGCGCACCGGCAGCCGCAGGCACGGCATCGGCACCGGCACCGGCCTCAGCGCAAGACAAAATCAAAGACAAACTGAAGGGACTCTTCAAGTGAGCGACGCTGCCTCGGCGCAAGACGACCTGATGCTGTCCAGCCTGCACCTGCACCCGATCAAGTCCTGCGCCGCCGTCGCGGTGGACGAAGCACTGCTGATCGAGACCGGCTTCGAGCACGACCGCGCCTGGATGGTGGTCGATGCCGACGGCGAATTCCTCAGCCAGCGCGCGCTGCCGCGGATGGCGCTGGTCAAGCCCACGCTGCGCAGCAGCGACCTGATGCTGCGCGCACCCGGCATGCTGACGCTGCACCTGCTCCTGGACACCGTGGAGGCGCCCTGCCGCGTCATGGTCTGGAACGACAGCGTGGCGGCCTACGACATGGGCGACCTGGCGGCGCAATGGTTCAGCGATTTCCTCGGCCGGCGCGTGCGCCTGGCACGCTTCGATCCGGCCGAGCGGCGCCTGGCCAGCAAGCAGTGGACGGGAGAGTTCGAAGCCGAGACGGCGTTCACCGACGGCTTCCCCTTGCTCGTCACCTCGACCGCCTCGCTGGCCGAGCTGAACCGCCGCCTGGTCGCGGCCGGCCACGACGCGGTGTCGATGCAGCGCTTTCGGCCCAACCTGGTGCTCGATGGCGTACTCGACGCCCACGGCGAAGATTTCATCGACGAGTTGAGCCTCGATTCGCCCGACGGCCCGGTGCTGTTGAAGCTGGTCAAGCCCTGCGGCCGCTGCACGATTCCCGATGTCGCCCCGGCCAGCGCGCTGCAGGGCCACGCCATTGCCGACACACTGGCCGCCTACCGCGCCGAGCCGCGCATCGGCGGCGGCCTGGCCTTCGGCATGAACGCGATCATCGTCTCGGGCATCGGCCACCGCCTGCGCGTCGGCGCGCGGGCTCAGGCCACGCTGGCTTTTTGAAATGAAACCCCCAAGCTCACTTCGTTCGCTGCCCCCAGGGACCGGTACGGGCCCCTGCGTGGCCCTTGGGGCGCTCAGTACCTTCGGAACGGCCGGGCGGAACTGAGATGCCGGCCGATCGCGGCCTGCCGACCTGGCAGTTGTTTGCGATCGCGGTGGCGATCTGGAGCACCACCTGGCACGCGATCCTGTACCAACTGGCCTACACCCCGCCCGCGGCCGGCGTGGCGCTGCGCTTTGCGCTGGCGGGCGGGCTGGCGCTGGCCATTGCCGCCTGGCGCGGCGACCGCCTGCGCTGCACCGCGGCCGAGCATGCGCGCATCGCGCTGCAAGGCGTGTTCATGTATTCGCTGGCCTACCTGTGCGTTTACCACGCCGAAAAGCATGTGCCTTCGGGCCTGGTCGCGGTGGGCTATTCGGCCTCGCCGCTGGTCAACGGCATCGGCGCGTGGCTGCTCTGGCGCGGCCCGCTGACGCCGCGCTTCCTGCTCGGCGGCGTGCTCTGCGTGGCCGGTGTGGCGATGATCTTCGCGCCGGAATTCGCCGCGGTGAAGGCCGGCGGCGAGACCTTGCTCGGCGCCCTCTTCACCGTTGGCGCGGTGCTGTTGTCGGCGATCGGCAGCCTGCTGGCCAGCCGCAACACCGCGCACCGCCTGCCGTTCTGGCCGACGATGGGCTGGGGCATGGTCTACAGCGCCGCGCTGTCGGCGACGGTGTTGTGGTCTAGCGGACAAGTGCTCGTGCTGCCTTCGCCGCAGGCGGCGCCCTCGTGGTGGCTGTCGCTGGCCTACCTGGCCATCGCCGGCTCGGTGGTCGCCTTTGCCTGCTACCTCACACTGCAGCAGCGCGTCGGGCCCGGCGCGGCGTCGACCGTCGGCGTCATGACCCCCGTGCTGGCGCTGCTGCTGTCGGCGTTGTTCGAGGGCTTTGTGCCGGTCGCGTTGACCTGGTTCGGCATCGCGCTGGCAGTGGCCGGCAACGTGCTGATCCTGCGGCCGCGGCTGCGCTGGGACAACAATCGACGGCAGGGAGCGAAGTGAATGCACGACACCGATGAAACGATCCTGCATGCCGCCGAGCCGATGGCGCCGGGTGCCCTCGGCGGTTGGTGGCGTCAGGGCGCGCGCACGGCCGTGTTCCAGCGGCCGGACTGGCGCGGCTTGCAGGCCACGCCGACCCTCGTTGCCCTGTTGGTGGCCGTGCCGTTTCTCGTCGGCGTGCTTCTACAGCGGCTTTACATCACGGGCGCCGCCAGCTTCTACTGGCCGGCACTGCAAATGGGTTGGTTGTCGGTTGCGCTCACCGCGTGGACTTGCTGGTGGCTGGTGCCGCGCCACGATCAGAGCGCCTGCGATTGCGCCGCACCGTCCGCCGCGGCCCTGTTCGCGATGCTGGCCGCGCAGAGCCTCGTCTTGAGTTTGGCGCCCGCGCTGATCCTGCTGCCGATGGTTCGCACGGGCCTGCTGGCCGAACCGGCCTCGGGTGCCGCAAGTGCCTGGCTTCGATGGCTCGCCTGGCTGCTGCCGATGGCCTGGGTCGTCGCCGCGCAGATGCTGCTGCTGTGGCGCGCGAGCGAACGCCCGGCGCGCCAGCGCGGCGCAGCCATGGCGCTGCTGAGCGCCGTGTTCGTTGCCGGCGCGTGGCAGCAGCCCGTGAGCCTGTGGTACCCCGACGCGCCGACCAACGCCGCCGCGAGCCCGGCGCCGATGCAACTGACGCAGGAGCTGTTCGAAGACCAGGCCGCGACGCTGGACCTGCGTCTGGCGGCCATCGCCCCGCAGCGCCCGGGCCTGATCGATGTCTATGCCATCACCTTCGCACCGTATGCCGACGAAGACGTGTTCCTGCGCGAGAGCCGCATGGTCGCGGGCGTGATGGCCGAGCGCTTCGATGCCGCCGGCCGCACGGTGCAACTCGTCAACCACCGCAGCACGCTGCGCGAATGGCCCTGGGCCACGCCGCTGAACCTGCAACGCACGATCGAGCACATCGCGCGGCGGATGGACCGCAACGAGGACATCCTGTTCATCCACCTGACGTCGCACGGCGCGCGCTCGGGCTCGCTGGCCGCGGGCTTCTGGCCACTGAGCACGGACTCGCTGACACCGGCGATGCTCAAGGCCGCGCTGGACGCGGCCGGCATCCGCCACCGCATCCTCTCGATCTCGGCCTGTTATTCAGGCAGTTGGATCGAACCGCTGGCCGACGAGCACACCCTGGTGATGACCGCCGCCGACGCCGACCACACCTCCTACGGTTGTGGCCGCAAGTCGGAGCTGACCTACTTCGGCCGGGCGATGTACGACGAGCAACTGCGCAGCCAGACGCTGTCGTTCGAGACCGCGCATGCCGCGGCGCGACGCGTCATCGACGAGCGCGAAAAGCAGGCCGGCAAGGATGACGGCTACTCCAACCCGCAGATTCGCGTCGGCGCGGCGATGCGCGAGCACCTGCTGCGGCTCGAGCGCCAGCGCGCCGCCGCGCCGCGGTGAAGCACTGCCGCAGAACTGCACACCTACAATCCGCGCCTGCCCTCCCGAGAGATTCCCATGAGCCTGCAATGCGGCATCGTTGGCCTGCCCAACGTCGGCAAGTCGACCCTTTTCAACGCCCTGACCAAGGCCGGCATCGCGGCCGAGAACTACCCCTTCTGCACCATCGAGCCGAATGTCGGCGTGGTCGAATTGCCCGACCCGCGGCTGGCGCAACTGGCGGCGATCGTCGAGCCCGAGCGCGTGGTGCCGGCGATCGTCGAGTTCGTCGACATCGCCGGCCTGGTGGCGGGCGCCAGCAAGGGCGAAGGCCTGGGCAACCAGTTCCTCTCGCACATCCGCGAGACGGATGCCACCGTCAATGTGGTGCGCTGCTTCGATGACGACAACGTGATCCACGTCGCCGGCAAGGTCGACCCGGTGGCCGACATCGAAGTCATCCAGACCGAGCTCTGCCTGGCCGACCTGGCCACCGTCGAGAAG
>JANOKY010000729.1:0-1517 GCA_031419635.1 Burkholderiales bacterium
GCGCAAGTTCCTGGCCGAGAACCCGGAGAAGTTCGACGCCCGCGAGTGGCTCAAGCCGGCGCGCGAGGCGGCCTACCGCATCTGCAAGCAGCGCTATCTCGAGTTCGGATGCGAAGGCCAGGCGCCCAAGATCAAGCCGCAGACATTGGGCGAAGTGGCCCAGCGCTACGCCAGCGGCGCGTTGGCACAGACGGTGGTGTGAAGGCCGGTCCGATGCCGGCGCTGCTGCAATCGACGCTGCACTCGCTGCCCTTGGTGGCGCGCGGCAAGGTCCGCGACAACTACGCCGTTGGCGACGACCGCCTGCTGATGATCGCCAGCGACCGCCTGAGTGCGTTCGACGTGGTGATGGGCGAGCCGATCCCCGGCAAGGGCGAGTTGCTCACGCGCATGGCGCTGTTCTGGTTTGCGCGGCTGGGCCACATCGTGCCGCATCACCTCACGGGTGACGATCCGGAAAGCGTCGTCGCCCTCGACGAACGCGCGCAGGTGCGGGGCCGCGCGATGCTGGTCAAGCGGCTGACACCGCTGCCGGTGGAAGCGGTGGTTCGCGGCTACCTGGCCGGCAGCGGCTGGAAGGAGTACACGTCAAACGGCCAAGTGTGTGGCGTCAAGCTGCCGCCGGGTTTGAAGAATGCATCCAAGCTGCCCGAGCCGATTTTCACCCCCGCCACCAAGGCCGCAATGGGCGAGCACGACGAGAACATCCCCTTCGAGCGGATGGCGCAACTGATCGGCGCCGAACTGGCCGAACGCGTGCGCGCGGTCTCGATCCGGCTGTACCAGGAAGCGGCCGCGTTCGCGCTCGCCAAGGGCATCATCATTGCCGACACCAAGTTCGAGTTCGGCCTCGATGGCCAGGGCACGCTGACGCTGATGGACGAGGTGCTGACGCCTGATTCGTCGCGCTACTGGCCGCTGGAAAGCTACCAACACGCTGTCGATCAGGGCGACAACCCGCCGAGCTACGACAAGCAGTTCGTGCGCGATTGGTTGGAGGGCGCGCGCGTCAACGGCGCACCCTGGAACAAGCGTGCACCCGCACCGGCGCTGCCCGCCGAAGTCATCGAGAAGACGGCCGCCAAATACCGCGAAGCATTGACGCGACTGACCGCCTGAAATGGCTGCGACCCGCTCGCGATTGATGGCCAGGCTGGATGCGGCGATCGCCGCAGCCGCGAATCCGATCGAAGCCAAATGCCTGCGTGCCGAACGCGCCGGCCTGCTGGCGCGGCAGGGCCAGCTCGAAGCGGCGAAGGCCGTGATCGACGAGCTGAACGGCCAACTGGCCTGGCAGCCCAACACCGCCTTGCGCGCCTGGCTGACCTTGGCCGAGGGCCTGCACGGCTACTACAGCACCCTGGGCCGCAGCGCGCAAACGAGCATCGAACAGGCCTACATGCTGGCCCAGGGTTTCGGCGCCTTGAAACGCCTGCACGCGCTGGCGGCCGCCTGGCTGGCCAACATGGCCTTCGCCAACGACGACATGCCGCGCATGGCCGCCTTGCTGCGCGAGG
>JANOKY010000730.1:0-2194 GCA_031419635.1 Burkholderiales bacterium
CCGAGCTGCAACGCGAGTGCCGCAAGGTCGATCGCCGTGTCGGTGTTGAGCACACCCTTCTTGCTCTTGCTGCCCTGGTCGGCGGTGGCCGAGAACTGGCCCTTGGTCAGGCCGTAGACGCCGTTGTTCTCGACGATGTAGACCATGTTCACGCCGCGCCGCATCGCGTGCGCGAACTGGCCCAGGCCGATCGAGGCCGAATCGCCGTCGCCGGAAACGCCCAGATAAATCAGTTCGCGGTTGGCGAGGTTGGCGCCGGTGAGTACCGAGGGCATGCGGCCGTGCACGGTATTGAAGCCGTGCGAGTTGCCGAGGAAGTAGTCGGGCGTCTTGCTCGAACAACCGATGCCCGACAGCTTGGCCACGCGGTGCGGCTCGATGTCCAACTGCCAGCAGGCCTGCACGATCGCCGCCGAGATCGAATCGTGGCCGCAGCCGGCGCACAGGGTGCTGATCTTGCCCTCGTAATCGCGCCGCGTGTAGCCGACCTTGTTGGTGGTCAGCGTCGGGTGATGCAGCTTCGGCTTGGCCAAGTAAGTCATTGGAGCTCCCTGGGCGCTGCGCGCCGTCCCTCCGAGAGGGAATATGAACACTTGGGGCGGCCCGGCGCGTTCATGCCCGTTCCTCCGCTTTCTTGCTCGGCCTGGGTTCGACGATCTTTGCGTGGACATGCCGTGTGATCGCCGCAGCGATGAAGCGCGCGGTGATGGGCGTGCCGTCGAAGTGCAGGATCGGCACCAGCCGCGACGGCTTGGCGTTGAGCTCGGTCATCAACAGGGTGCGCATCTGCGCGTCGCGGTTCTGCTCGACGACGAAGACCTCGTCGTGCGCGGCGATGAACTGGGCCACGCTGTCGGGGAATGGAAAGGCGCGCAGGCGCATCGCGTCGATCGGGATGCCGCCGTTGACCAGCAGCTCCAGCGCCTCGTCCATCGCCGGACTGGTGGAGCCGAAATAGATCGCACCCAGGCGCGTCTTGCGGCTGGCGTTTTTGATCACCGGCTGCGGCACCAGGGTGGCCGCGGTGGCGAACTTTTGCAGCAGGCGCTTGACGTTGTAGACATAGTGCGGTCCGGACTCGGAATAGCGCGCGTACTCGTCGCGCGTGGTGCCGCGCGTGAAATAGGCGCCCTTGCTTTCGTGCGTGCCGGGCAGCGTGCGCCAGGGGATGCCGTCGCCGTCGACATCCTTGTAGCGCGCGAATTCACGGCCGGCGTCCAGCTCCGCGGCGCTCATGACCTTGCCGCGGTCCAGCCGCCGCGCGTCGTCCCACTCGAAGGGTTCGGCCAGGCGCTGGTTCATGCCGATGTCCAGATCGGTCATCACGAAGATGGGCGTCTGCAAACGGTCGGCGAGGTCCAGGGCCGCCGCTGCGTGGTCGAAGCATTCCTTCGGGTCTTCGGGCAGCAGCAGCACATGCTTGGTGTCGCCGTGCGAGGCGTAGGCGCAGCTCAGGATGTCGGCCTGCTGGGTGCGCGTGGGCATGCCGGTGGACGGGCCGCCGCGCTGCACGTTGATGATCGTCACCGGGATCTCGGCGAAGTAGGCCAGGCCGATGAACTCGGTCATCAGGCTCACCCCCGGCCCCGAGGTGGCGGTGAAGGCGCGCGCCCCGTTCCAGCCCGCGCCGGTGACGATGCCGATCGAGGCGATCTCGTCCTCGGCCTGGACGATGGCGTAGTGGGCCGCGCCAGTGGCCGGGTCATGGCGCAGCTTCTTGCAATACGACTGGAAGGATTCGGCCAGCGACGAGCTCGGCGTGATCGGGTACCAGGCGCACACCGTCGCGCCGCCGTACACGCAGCCCAGCGCCGCGGCGGCATTGCCGTCGATGAAGATGCGGTTGCCAACACGGTCGCGCCGCAGCACCTGCAAGCCCACCGGCTGCGCGGCCAAATGCTCGCGCGCGAAATCCAGCCCCAGGTGCAGGGCCTGCACGTTGGACGCCAGCAGCTTTTCCTTGCCCTTGTACTGCTCGGAGAACAGGGTCTCGATGACGGCCGGCTCGATGCCCAGCAGTTGCGCCAGCGCACCGACGTACAGGATGTTCTTGAACAACTGGCGCTGCCGCGGGTCGCTGTAGGTGGCGTTGCAGATCGCCGTCATCGGCATGCCCAGCACATTGATGTCGCTGCGGAAAGCGCTGGCCGGCAGCGGCCTCGTGCTGTCGTAGAACAAGTAGCCGCCGGGCTCC